>NZ_CAUQJB010000048.1:0-25198 GCF_963518325.1 uncultured Vagococcus sp.
TAAAACAAAAATCGTTTTATACAACCTTGATTATTTAACTTTTTCAGCAGCCTCCAAATTAGGAAGTAGTTTTTTTGATTTTTGCTGATATAGATGAAGAGAAAGAGTCAACATTTTTGTCTTAGCATGATATAATATTGATATTGACGGATGAAAGGAAGCGATCATTATGAGTATAAAAGTTACTAAAAAAGAAGTAGAAATTCTTAATGCATTATGGCAAACGAAAGTATCTCAAACGGCTACTATGATTTGTGAAAATAATCCTCATCTTAATTACAGTACCGTTCAATCTAGTTTAAAAAAGTTAATTGGTAAGAAGTTAATAAAAATAGAGGAGATTGTCTATAGTGGAACAGTTCTAACGAGGAGTTACGCTCCAACGATTTCAAAGGAAGAATTTATTTTAGACCAATACAGTGATATAAAAATATCGAATCTGGTAAGTCATTTTCTTAAAAATAGTGATAAAGAGGAGACAAATCTTGAGATTTCTAAGATAAAGGCAATGTTAGAGAATAGAAAAAAATAGGTGAACGATGATGATTTCAACGGCATCCATTCTGACATCTGTTTTTTTTGCATCTATCCTAATGATTGTTTTAGAACTTCTTTTTTTACAAATAGATCGAGCAAAAATTATAAACTCGAAAGTTTTCTTACTAATTGCTTCAGTATCATTACTTAAATTGTGTTTCCCTATACATTTTGACTATGCGTATCCGCTTAAATCTAAAATAGTGCTTCCTTTTTTTCAAAATATTGTTAATTACTTGATTATTGATTGTCATCACTTTCACTTGAGTGTTGGGAAACTCATTGTTCTCATTTGGTTTTTAGGGTTTATCTCAAACATATTAAGGCTGATAGTTCAAATGAGAAAAATAAATAAAATTGGCAGTTTTATTGGTAACGATACCATTAAAAATAGTGGAGATCATCGTGTTGACCCTATCCAAATTATTGTATCTAAAAGAATAGAAACGCCAGTTTTAATAGGGTTCTTAAAACCTGTCATACTTATCCCTGAAATAGAGTTGGCAGCTGAAGAATTAAATTATATCATTTCTCATGAATTGATTCACGTTAATCATTGTGACATCTTATTTAAATATTTTTTTGAGCTAGTTCTTTCGATCTATTGGTGGTTAATTCCGATGTATATACTTCGTGATAAAGTTAACCAGATACTTGAATTAAGAGTGGATCAAGAGTTAACTGAAGCTTTATCTGATGAAGAAAAAATTAGATATATTGAAACCTTATTAAAGATCGCCAAAAGTAGTAATCAAAGTAATGAGTATTCTACTTTAACGATTGGTTTTTCAGCTTGTGAAAATGAGCTTTATAGACGAACCGAGAATGTTATAAAGAATAAGTATACGTCCAAATGGACCGGTACTACCAAGGTTATACTACTAGTGTATGCATTTTTATCCACGTTTATTATTTTTGAAACTTATTCTGTTGATAAAGTGATAGAAGAAACAACGGTTAAAATTACTCAAGAAAAATGGTTATTAGCCACTAATGATGAACAATTAGATGTATGTATTAACAACGGTTATGTGACCATTTTTGAAAAAAGGAACGAGTTAGCGGAGATAAATGGTTTGCGGGTAGTTAATTTGGAAAATTCTGAAAGGGAAAATCAGAAAAGTCCTATGAATAAGTAACATACAAGAAGGCTTTATATGAATGTATTTTCTCGAAACAAATAGTGCTGTTAATTATTGGGGTTTGGCGTGTTTTCGTCTGGTTATTATTTAACGGATGTTTTAAGCTTTTTTAGAAAACGTCAACCGACTTTTTCTGGTTACTGTCCTCACTCTGAGGAGGACAACAAATGAAACTAAAGTGTCACTCACATTAATTGAGGGAAGTGTGCTGAGTTTATAAACCAATGACTTATTTAAGACAAGTTACTTTAAATGTAATAAAAAACGGTTAGACAGTGTTACTTAAGCTGAATAATCGTTTTTTATTCTATCTAAGGTCTGAAAATATTAAGTGCTTGTTCGTTATTGTAATCAATAATGGTTAGTGTGTTTTAAAATAGTTGAAATGTGGAGTTGTTGACAAGTGGTTTCTTCTCACACGTAATAATAGAGTCAAAACTATTTGGTTTTATACAAGTAGAGTTTATTTTCATTGCTGTTACAAATTATACATAAAACTGTAGAAAATGTTATTTTAAATTAAAAGTATCAAACTATTTATATATTGACATTGTAATTAAATATACGGTTAAAATGAATCGTGATATAATTAAGATGTTGATGGATAACTAATTAAAGGATGAAAAAAATGGAAGTGAAAAGAAATAATTCATTAGTTTTAAAATTATTTTTTGGGTTAGTTTTGTTTGTTGCTATTGGAACAACTTCTATGAATTATGCATTTGCAAATAATCACGCTGATACGAGATTTTCCAGATATAGTACTGGTGATGGGGGTGACTCAGTAACTCCGGCCCGATCTAAAACAGATGATTCTTATATGTATGCGTATAATGATAAATCTGCGTTAGGGTTTCATGCTCAAGCGGCTGCTAGTTTAAATGGTGGGAATGATATAATTACCAATCAAGTAGCTGCAGGGTATGTCTCGGTACCTGTAGGACAGTCTAAATACATTACCAATTATGTATGGGAAACAACCGATGCCAAAGGTAAGAAAAAACCAAGATACTACTGGGCGAGACTTTTGATTATGCCTGGATCTCACTCTAAAACATGGCTGAGTTTTTTGTGGAGTCCCGATAGTATCTAGTTTTTAGGTCGCGTTGCTTAGTGTTATCCATCAACCATTCTTATGAAATTGTAGGTATATGATATATGAAAAAGAATTTATTATCGACTCTAATTTTCAGTGGTGTTATCGTCTTAATCATCGGAATCTATTTGGGTCGAAGTGACATACTTCCGAGTCGTAGTGAGGAGTTTTCGAATTCAATCCAGAATAAGCAGATGAGAGTTAAACAACCGTCAAATGATAATACTCAAACAATTCAGGAAAATGAAAAAATGACGAATGAGGAGTGCGAGTTTTTTGTAATCTCATCAGTCGTGTCCAAAAAGTTAAACTACTTAAATAAAATTGATGTGAAGGATTACGTTACTTCAGATGTTAGTGTTGATTCAGAAAATCGTTTTTTAGATGACCATCTTTACTTACAAGTTGAGCTTGCAATTAAGAACGTGAAAGCTTCAAGTCAAACGATAATGTTATCGAATATCCGTCTGCTTACGAAAAAAAACAATGAGCTTTTAAATTTAACTGATATTTCTCTTACAAATACAGTTAGTAGTGCGGGGCAGAAAGATAGCTTTCAATTAACTTTAAATGCAAATGAAGAAAAAAGAATTTACATAGGTTATATTATTAAAGAAAATAGATATCAAGAGATTAAAAATCAGTTATATATTTTGCCTGATTTATCAGGTATTTCAGCTATGGATCCTCAATTGCTCACAAAAATAGAACTTGATGTTATGGAGGACCAACTATGAAAGCCATGTTGAGAATAGAAATGAAACGAGCTATTATTAATAAAAAGCTTCTGATAGCATTATTATTCGGCAGCATAATTTCATTTTATCAGCTATATTTATATCAAAAAGTTGGTAATACCAATGAAATGTATGACATGGCTGTTGCTTATGGAAAAGATACCATGACTTTACCCGATTATTTATGGGGAGCGTGGTTAGGTGGCGATACGATGCTATTTAATGGCTTTTTATTTTTTCTTATTATCCCTCTGTTGGCTGCCTTTCCATATGCTAATTCATATATGCTAGACGAAAAAGATGGTTATTTAACAAGTGTTTTTACGAGAACTAATAAGAAATATTATTTTATTTCAAAATGGCTAGCCACATTTTGTTCTGGAGGAGTCGCAATTGTTTTACCTTTGGCGTTAAATTTTTTGATGATGTCTACTAGATACTCGTCAATGGGGCCGTTTACAGAATCATCTCAATCAATGGTTGTTGAAGCGAGCACAATGTCTGGTTTATTCTTTAGATCACCATTTATTTACATAATAGTATTTCACTCCATCATTTTTATTTTCTCTGGGCTATATGCGACATGTTCTCTTTTAGTTGCTTTCTTTACAGATTATTCCTTTATTATCTTGGCCTTTCCGTTTTTGATTATCATCTTTTTATCAACGGTCCTTGAATTTTTTGGCTTATCATACCTAAGTCCACAAGAATTTTTATTTCCTGCTCAAGCTAAAACTAGTATGGCGTTGATATTAGGTGAGATGCTATTCTTATTCCTAATCTCTTTTGTCAGTTACATTTTTTATGGAGTGAGAGGTGCTTATGAATGACAAGAAAAGGGCGCATGAAAAAGGTTCTATTGATAAAATATGAAGATGAGTTTAAGCGGTATCATTTGTTAACCGTCTTGATGTTGATATTTACGCTACTTGGATTAGTGATTGAAGTCTTTTTTGTTATTAAGAAAAGCCAAGAGTATCTGCTAAACTACTCTATTGCGGACAGTCTTACTTTATTGGGAAATCCATTTATATTCTCAATCGCAATCTGCTTGCCCTTCGTGGTTATATTATGCTTGTTATTACTTCACGATTTTGATATCAGTTCTTTGCTAAGGAACAATAATAGAAAGGCTCTATGGTATCGGCAATCAATTTTAATCATTATTGCAAGCTTCATCTGGAGCCTTATAGTAGGGGGAATGATTATTCTCATAGCAAAACCCTTTGTTTCCGATTGGGTAAACTGGAATCAAATGACTAGTTTCTTTTTCTATAAAACTGGAAAGCTTGTTGAGTTTTCATTCTTGGCAATTCTACTACGTACGTTAATCAATACATGGGCTCTTCTTCTTTTTATCGGAACCATTTTACTGATTGTCTACTGGATCACAGATGATTTTATGATTTGTTTTTTTGTGGTTTTCTTAATATTAGGAATTTGCCAGTTTCCTCAACTCTTTTTCTTATTTACTTCTTATAAGACGATCACTTATTGGAAAAGTTATATTGTGAGTTTGCTAGGGTGTTTTTTTCTATGGTGGGCCATAATAGATGGCGTAGCAAAAATGAAACTAATTAATCGAAAGGACTTTTATGGCAAAGATAAATAGAGTAATCGTGATGCAAACACTTAATAAATGGAAGTACTTTTGGATAACTTCTTTTTTGACTGGGATAAACTATATTAAACTGCTGGGAGTGGTTAAAACAAAAGACATGTCAGTTGGAGATAGTTTAGGTTTTCTATTTTTAGGAATTCGACCGATTAGTCACCTTGATCCCACACAACTATTTAACATTCCCTTTTTATGGTTGAGTATGTGTTTGTATCTTTTTTATTCACTAGCAGCGATGATTCGTGCAACATCTAGTACTTATGATTACCTCACTTTTTTTTATTTAAGAAAGCGAAGGACTTATTGGTTTTTTAAAGTCAAACATACCTTAGTCATTATATCCATCCATTTTATGGTTATTATTATTACTTCGATTATTTGTACCATTTTATTTGGTGGAAGAGTTTCGATTAGTCCAACTATGACCTTCTGGACGTCGTTTATTCCAAAAGGTTCAGTTGTTTCTGGCTTTCAGTTTATTTTCCAAACAATGATAATGCCCTGGTTAGCTTGCGCTACTATTGGTATTTTAGAATTAACGTTGCTTTATTTTGGGGGAGAATTACAAAGTTTTATAATCATTTCGATTTATTTAATCATGTCATCTTTTTTTACAAGTCCTTTATTGATTGGCAATTATTTAATGTTACTAAAGAGTTCTATCGTGGAGGATAAAGGAATTGATAATCTATCGGGCATTCTAGTGATGGTCGTGTCGATGATAGTGTTAAACGTAGTAGGTATCGTTAAATTACGAAAATGGGATTATATGAATTAATTGAAGGAGAAAAAGATGAAGATTAAGATAGAAAAAGTATCAAAATCAATTAGAAACTCGGAGGTTCTATCTGATATTTCGTTAGAATTTGAGAGCGGCAATATTTATGGCTTACGTGGGAAAAATGGGGCGGGGAAGACAATGTTGTTAAGAATGTTATGTGGTTTAATCTTTCCTAGTTCTGGAAGTGTTCTAATTGATAAAATGGAATTAGGGAAAGATATCTCATTCCCTGAAAGTGTAGGGGTCTTGATTGAAAATCCAGGCTTCATAGGCAATTATTCAGGCTTTAAGAATTTATCCAGTTTAGCTTCAATAAAAAATGTGGTGAGCCATGAGAGTATCATGGAGTTGATGACATACTTAGATTTAGATCCTCATGATAAAAAAAAGATGAAACATTATTCACTAGGGATGAAACAAAAAATCGGAATAATCAGCGCGTTGATGGAAATGCCTCAGCTTATTTTGCTAGATGAGCCTCTTAATGGGCTTGATGAAGAGTCTTCTAAGAAAGTACTAAATTTATTAAGTGAACGAAAAAAAGCAGACGCACTTATAGTGATAGCATCTCATGACAAGGAAGAGCTTGATTTTCTGGCAGATGAGATAATTGAAATGAGAGATGGAAAAATCATTTTTTAAAAGCGTGGAGGTAACTATGAAAAATAAAAAGATCTGGAGGCTAGTTATTTTAGTCTGTGGTGTTATGATTATATTGAGTTATATGAGCTTTTTTTTGAAGATTAATACTAAATATCCTGCGCCGAAAGAAATAATCCATAATATGAATGACGTTTTACAGGTGCCAAAACTTGAAAAGTTCACATTTCAAATTGAAGAAGCAGAGTTAATTGAAGGAAAAGAGGTCGCATCCTTGGTCCCCAATTTCTATGCCCAATCCAAAGAAAGCGGTTTGGAGTACGCGGTGATATCTTTAACCATTGCGTTAAAAAATGCTTCTGAAATTGAACAAAAAGTTGAGCAGTTAAAAATTGCGATGCTAACAATGAATAAGACATACTCAAATGGTTTATCCTTGCCAGCAACCTTTGAAGTTGATAATGAGGGGATTATTGATAGTGTCAAACCTCATCAAACTCAAAAAATAAAGTTGTTGTATGGAATTGCTAAAAACAATTTAAAGAAAAGGACGTATAATAGTTTAAGGTCGCAAAAATTTTATTATACATATTGTTTGTCTCCAATCGTTGAACGAGTTAGTTTAGATCTTAAGTAATTATAATCTTTCTACATCCTCATCTCTCATATTAAATATGATAAGTAAAAGCTGAAAGAGAATTACCTATGAGCAACTTAAAAAATTTCAAGGAAATACAACTCTGATAATGAACGCCAAGTCATGATTATTTAATATTGAGGCTAAAACACATAAGACAAGTGAGATTAGTGAGAGATAGTTTTTTTTTGACCCCAAAATTACCATATTCTTTGGAATTCTATAAAAAGTTCGCTATACTAGAAATGAAAGAACTATGAATCATAGAGTAAATCTGACTGGATACGGTCGTTAGTAGATTGGAAGAAAGGTGAATAAGATGAAACCATCAGGAATTAGAGAACGAATTTACAATCAATATCAAATACTAAAAAGTGAGGTAGCTGTGGATATTCGTAAAGCAAGCATTCATGAAAAAGGCAAGGGTCTTGATATTCGAGTGAGAACACCAAGAGAGACTCGCAAAACGATTAAATGGCGTTCTAAAGGTTATTAGCCAAAATAAAAACGACTTAGAAGGGGCGTTCCCTTTCTAAGTCGTTTTTTATGTGTGCCCAGCGATAGACTGTCGATCGATAATATCGACATCCACGACAAGTTGATCAATTGGTGTTTTGGGGTGCTCAATTTGATTAATAAGCATCTCAGCCGCTAAGGCCCCCATTTTATGGAAGTCTTGAGCAGCAGTGGTTAATGCGGGTTCGATGAGAGCCGACGCCTGAATGTTATCGAAACCAACAATCGATAACTCTTTCGGCAGTGTTAGTCCGCTTTCTTTGGCCGCTGCCATAATCAACATAGCAGTCAGGTCATTTTCGGCCACAATAGCAGTGATATTGTAATTTCTGGCGTACTTAATGATTTCATGGTAAAAGTCCTCATTATCCGCCACCGGCTTGACATTTTCACTATGGAATTGAATATTGTGCTCGAATAGGGCCTTCAAATAACCGAAATAACGATCCCGCACGGTTGTGGTAGTATCAACTGCTTGAGTTGAGATGTATAAAATTTTAGTATGACCAGCAGCTATCAGTCGGTTAGTCAGTTCATATCCGCCAGCAAAGTTATTAGCAGTGACACCATTGATTGTTAAACCTTCTAGCTGTTTGTCGATGGAGACCATTGGGAAATGTTGCAACTGACGATAATACAAAATATCTAAATCTGTGGTACTAGTGATCGGGTAAATAATTAAGCCCGCGTAATTATCCAATGTTAGTAGCAACTCGCGTTGATTTGCGTATTTATGTGTTTCAATGTTGATTGTATAGTGAGTGTTTCGTAAATAGGAGACAACACCTTCTGCGTAGGCCGACATCCCTGTATTTTCAGCAAAAGGCATAATCAGTAAAATCTCGTGACGGTCTTTCATTCGATCGATTAAGTGACTGGCTTTAGTCGGTTCGGCGACAAAACTGCCTTTTCCTTGAAGTCGAAAAATAATTTCCTGATTTTCCAGTTCAGTTAAGGCTCTTTTAGATGTGATGCGACTTACCTTGTACTCTTCTGCTAAGGCTATCTCAGTAGGCAACTGTTCGCCGGGTTTTAGTACGCCATTGGCAATTTTTTTTGCTAAATCATCCATTATCTTTTGGTATAAAGGAAGTTTTGCCATAAGTATCGCTCCTCATATGTTGATATATCAAATTTATTATAGCATATTCAAAATATGATGGACATACTAAGTGAACAATCTTATGTGAAAGGGTTTTGTGTAATGATAAGACTAAAGAAAGCGTTTGACATATAAGTTGATATATCATATAATTATTTCTGTTGTAGTGAGTATATCAAATTAGGAGGAGTTCAAATGAAAAAAAACAAAAAGTTAACCGCTCTATTAGTTGTAGCTAGCGCTTTAGTGCTTGCTGCCTGTGGGAAAACGGAGCAGAAAGAGCAAATAGCTAATGAAGATATCAAGTCGATTTCATTATTACGCCCAAGCTGGAATGATTTGCGTCCTGCATCAAAAGATCTGTGGATGTGGCAGGAATATGAAAAAATGTCAGGTATCAAGGTGAACTGGGAAGAAATGACCGATATTGGGGAAAAGAAAAATATTATTTTGACCCGTGAAACATTGCCTGATGCTTTTTATCAGGTGGATTGGAGTAACGGTGAACTTTTGAAATACGGTCAGCAAGAGATGTTTATTCCTCTGGAAGACCTGATAAAAAAACATGCGCCTAATCTACAGAAATTCTTGGATGAGAATGAGGATGTAAGAAAAGGATTGACGAGTGCTGATGGACATATTTATGCAACCCCTTACTTAGATCCTTATCCCGAAGGCAATCGAACCATTCGTTTATGGATAAATAAAACTTGGCTTGATAAGTTGGATATGGATGTGCCCAAAACAACGGCGGATCTTGAAAAAGCCTTGGTAGCTTTTGTCAATGAAGATCCAAATGGCAATGGTCAAAAAGATGAGCAAGGTTGGTATATGCCAAGTGGTTCGATTGGTTGGACCTTTGAGCAGATGCTGATGGGGTCATTTGGAATCGGCAATGGGGGTCGCAAAGCCCTGGGGAATTTGATTTACATCGATAAAGACGATCAGGTTCAAGTGACTATTGCAGCAGATGAATATAAAGAGTTATTAAAATACGAACACGATTTATATGAAAAAGGAGCTATTAATAAGCAAGCCTTTAGTGGTGTTGAGTACGATAAATGGACGGCGGATGCGGCCAAAGACACAGTAGGAGCTTGGAACTGGGCAGCACCTGATTATATTGGTGAATCAGTCAAAGATAATTACGTTGCTATTAATGTGCTGGCAGGTCCAAATGGGGATCAAGCCTCCTTAACTGATTCGCCTGTTGCAGGAGCTTCAAGTCTAGTCATTACTAAAGAGGCAGCTAATCCTGGTAAAATTTTGGAATGGGTTGACTATTTTTACAGTGAGGAAGGCAGCGAATTTGGATACTTAGGGAAAGAAGGCGTGACTTACAACATTGAGGATGGAAAAAAAGTTTATATTGATGAGATTCTTAATTATAAAGATGGAATTGGTTTAGGCGCTTTCCAATACGTTGATAATGTCTACGGCGGCTACTTCCCATACGTTGAATTACCAGCAGAAGTAAGAGATGCTGCAGGTCGTAAAGAAACACTTGTATACGATGATCTAACCGAAGAAACACTACCAAGCGTGATGTTACCCGATTTGCCAGCCACAATCGAAGAGGCGAATCGTTCGAGTTCAATAGTGGCCGATATCGGTAATTATGTTGGTCAAATGAGAGTGGATTTCGTGACAGGTAAGAAAGACATCGATAAAGAGTGGAAAACATATATTGAGACATTGAAAAAAATGGGAGTCGATGAGTATTTGAAAATCAAGCAAACCCAGTATAAACGTTACAAAGATAGCTAAGTCGATCAATAGATGAGTTGAATAGTGAGAGGGAATCGCCCTCTCACTAATTGATTAAATAAGTCAAAGGAGGTTATGGAAGGTGAGACAAGACAACAAAACAAGATTAACAATTTCAGGAATCGCCCAAACCTTTTCGAGGCAAAAATGGTTGTATTTAATGATGTTGTTACCTTTAGTAAGTTTACTCATTTGGAATTATTGGCCAATGTATGGCGTGATTATTGCCTTCAAAGATTATTCACCAGCCCTAGGCATTTCAGGTAGTCCCTGGGTAGGATTTCAACACTTTACTCGCTTTTTTAATGCGTTCTATTTTAAAGATGTCATTATTAATACACTGCGCATTAGTCTCTATAGCTTGATCATCGGTGTTCCTTTGCCGATTATTTTAGCCCTCATGTTTAACGAGGTTCGCAGTAAGAAATTCAAATCCATCACTCAGACTATTTCTTATATACCCAATTTTATTTCTGTGGTCATCGTAGTGGGCATGGTCTTTTTCTTCACATCACCAGTCGACGGTGTCATCAATGAAGTCATTAAGTTTTTTGGTATGAAACCCATAGACTTTTTGGGAGATGCCAAAATGTTTCCTCATGTCTTTGTCTGGTCAGGGGTTTGGCAAGGCGTCGGGTGGGGAACATTGATTTACACAGCTGCCATGTCAGGGATTTCTCAAGACCAATATGAGGCAGCCTATTTGGAAGGCGCATCCCGAATTCAATGCATGAGACATATTACCATACCAGCCATTATGCCAACGATTGTTATCTCAACTATTTTAGCCACTGGCAGCATTATGTCTGTTGGGTTTGAAAAAGTATTGTTGCTGCAAAATGATGCTAACTTGGCAACGTCAGAAGTACTGTCCACATACATCTACAAAGCAGGGATTTTAAATGCGGAATACAGTTTTTCAGCCGCAGTCGGTTTATTTAATAATTTAGTGAACTTTATCATTTTGTTTATCGTGAATAAAATCGCTCAAAAAACAGGTGAAAACAGTTTGTGGTAGGAGGAGAATATGCGAAATAATCGTTCAAAAGAAGACAAACTATTTGATGTGTTTAACACGTTACTGATTACTGTGATTGTCTTGTTAATTTTTTACCCGATTTTATTTGTTGTGTCAGCTTCCTTAAGTGATCCGACTAAAATTTTTGATAGTCCGATTTTATTATGGCCTAAAGGATTTACTCTAAATGGTTATAAAAAAGTCTTTGAAAATCGTGATATTTGGATTGGCTTTAAAAATGCCGTGATATATACGGGACTAGGGACCATGATTAATGTTCTGATGACAACCTTAGCGGCATATCCTCTGTCGCGACGTGATTTTAAGGGTCGCAATATCATTACCTTTCTTTTTACCTTCACCATGTTTTTTTCAGGGGGATTGATTCCAACTTATTTAGTCAATCAAAAATTGGGGATTATCAATACGATTTGGGTCATGATTTTACCTGGTGCGGTAGGTGTTTACAACATGATTATTATGAGAACGTACTTTCAGCAAAATATTCCACGTGAGCTAGAAGAAAGTGCCTTTATCGATGGTTGTACAGATATGCAATTGTTATGGAAAGTAGTGTTGCCACTATCGACCCCAATCATCGCTGTGATGATGATGTTCTATGGCGTGGGCCGTTGGAACGGTTACTTTGACGCGATGATTTATTTATCTGATCGTGAGTTATTCCCTTTACAGTTGATTTTACGGGAAATTTTGATTCAAAATCAAATGGGAGACGCAGCTAATCAACAAATTATGAGCAGCAACCAAGCCGAAGTGAGTATGATTAAGCAAACAATTAAGTACAGTGTTGTCGTTATATCCAGTGTGCCGGTGTTGCTATTTTACCCAATTGTGGCCAAGTATTTTGAAAAAGGCATCATGGTTGGGGCCATTAAAGGATAAGGAGGCTGTCATGGGAGAAAAAATATATCACTGGTCAATCGCAATAACGAAATTGGTTTATCTTAACCTGCTTTGGCTGTTTTTTACTGCATTGGGAGGCATTGTTTTGGGGGTGATGCCCGCCACCGTTGCCCTTTTTGCAGTCATACGCCAAGGCATAAGAGAAAGAGAGCTTCTGAAAGTCGGGACAAGTTTTACCGCTTACTATCGCCAAGAGTTTCTCAAAACAAATTTAGTGGGGATTGTATTCGTGATGATCGCGCTGTTTCTTTATGTTAACTATCAGATGACTCAAATGGCGACAGGGTATTTGATGATCGGACTGCATTACGTTTCCATTGTCTTGCTATGTGTCTTCATCTTGCTGTTGATCTTCTTTTTTCCGGTATATGTTCATTTTCAGTTACCTGTATCCAAATTCCTGCTACAACCTTTGTTGTTACTTTTTTTTAGTCCCATTGAAGTGTGCAAAGTTGTGGTTATTTTAACGGGGACCTATTACCTGTTTCATTGGATTCCCGGCTTACTGCCCCTCATCTACATGTCCCTACCAGCTAGCTTAATCATGTTAACCTTACATCGCCGGTTCTTGATTTTGCCAGTTTATAATAGCACTAACAGTCCTATCCTGTAATGCCAGGATGGGACTATTTTTTTGTGAAATGACAGCCTTGGAGTTATGGAATTGCAAGAATGATGTCATGCCTTTTGTGAAGAAAATGAGAAGAAGTGGGATTGTTCGTTGGATTAAGTAGAAACTTATGACGTTAAATGATAAAATGGAACAAGCAAACAATTTAGAGAGAAGGTTATGTATGACAGAGTCAGTAACAGTTCAGGAATTAGTCAACGAATTACAGCTTGATGTGATTTGTGGGGAAGACTATTTAGATAGAAAAATTATAACAAGTGATATTTCCCGGCCAGGTTTGGAATTAACCGGCTATTTTAATTATTACCCTTATGATCGTGTTCAATTGTTTGGCCGCAAAGAAACGACCTTTTCACAAAAAATGACCCCAGAAGAGCAAGTCATGGTCATGCGTCGTTTGTGTCATGAAGAAACACCTGCGATTATTTTCGCTCGGGATCTCATTCCCCCAAGCAACATGTTACGAGTAGCAGAAGAGAAGCAAGTGCCGGTTTTACGCTCGTCTCTAACCACTTCAAGAGTTTCCGGCGTTATGTCAAACTATCTTGAAAGTCAATTGGCTAAACGAACCTCCATTCATGGGGTTTTAGTTGAAGTATATGGATTAGGCGTCTTGATTCAAGGAGACAGTGGCATTGGCAAAAGTGAAACAGCTTTAGAATTGATTAAAAAAGGCCATCGTCTGATCGCCGATGACCGGGTAGATGTTTACCAACAAGATGAACGAACAGTCATTGGCGAACCAGCTCGTCTATTAGAACATCTCATTGAAATTCGCGGGATCGGGATCATCGATGTGATGAATTTGTTTGGAGCGAGCTCTGTTCGTGGCAGTGGTCAAGTTCAGTTAGTTATCTATCTGGAAAACTGGAGTAAAGAAAAGAAATTTGATCGCTTAGGTGGGGCTGCTGAAACAGTTCAAATCGCTAATGTGGATATTCCCAAAATTTCGATTCCAGTTAAAACTGGCCGAAATGTGGCCATAATCATCGAAGTTGCTGCAATGAACTTTAGAGCTAAAACAATGGGGTATGATGCCACCAAGACATTTGAAAATAATTTAACAGCCTTAATTAAGGAAAATTCAGAAGCCGAGCAAGGCTAACTTGAGAGGGGCAATAAACCGATTTTTGTTGAGCTAGCTTTTATGGATCAATGGTTAATCAACACTAGCCGATTCAAAAAGCTTTTTATATAAGGGGGATATCTATGTTTTTAGCACAAGTCAACCCAGTTGCGTTTAATCTGTTTGGATTAGAGGTCAAGTGGTATGGTGTGATTATTGTCACGGGAATCGTCTTAGCCGTCTGGTTAGCTTCTCGTGAAGCCAAACGAGTCGGGTTAAAAGAAGATGACATCGTTGATTTTATGTTTTGGGGCTTGCCGATTGCCATTATTGGGGCTCGATTGTATTATGTCTTATTTGAATGGCAGTACTACATCAAAAACCCCCTGCAAATATTTGCGATTCGCAATGGCGGACTGGCAATATATGGTGGCTTAATCGCCGGTGGATTAGTGGTTTATTTCTTTACTCAATCCCGTTATATTTCGTTTTGGAAGTTTCTTGATATCGCTGCACCGAGTGTCATTATCGCTCAGGCCATTGGCCGCTGGGGTAATTTTATGAATCAAGAAGCCTTTGGTGGTGAAACAACTCTGGCCTTTTTACAAGGGCTGCATTTACCTAACTTTATCATTGAAAATATGTACATTGATGGCGCCTACCGCCAACCCACTTTTCTTTATGAGAGTGTGTGGAATGTCATTGGTTTTATCTTGATACTATGGTTGCGCCAGAAGAAGGATTTCTTGCGAGAAGGAGAAGTATTCTTCAGTTATGTTTTATGGTATTCATTTGGTCGCTTCTTTATAGAAGGGATGAGAACCGACAGTCTTTATTTAATAGGTGACATTCGTGTTTCTCAATTTTTATCATTAGTCTTATTTGTCGGCAGTGTAATATTGATCGTCTATCGCCGAAAAAAAGTCAATCCACCTATTTATAATCGCAAAGGAGCCCGCTAATTTATATGTTAACAACAGTCTTATTTGATTTCGATGGCACATTGGCAGATACGAATCATTTGATTTCAGAATCTTATCTGCATGTTCTTAACCAACATTTCCCTGGGGAATACGACACCGAACGTGTTCGTCATTTTAATGGCCCACCTTTGGAAGAAGTTTTTGGAAAGTTATTACCGGAAAAAGCCGACCAAATGGTTCTGGATTACCGAGAATATAACCATGCCCAGCACGACGCCCTTATTCAACCATTTCCTGATGTCAATCAGTCTTTGGCAAGGTTAAAAGCAGCTGGGATTAAGCTGGCTGTCGTGTCAACCAAATATAACCTAGTCTTGCAAAAAGGACTTGATTTGCTTGAGATGACACCTTATTTCGATGAGATCATTGGTGGCAATGACTATCAGAAAGTCAAACCAGATCCAGAGCCATTAAAGGTTGCCATGACTCGCTTAGGTGTTGAACCTAACGAATGCATCATGGTGGGAGATAATTGGCATGACATCCAAGCGGGTCACAATGCCGGCATGGAAAGTGTCTTTGTCAGTTGGTCACAAAAAACTACAACTGAAATGGCGCCTTATAAACCTGATAAAATAGTTGATTCTATGGTAGACTTAACCGAGTGGATTTTATTAAGAGCTGGAGGAAGTTAACTAATGAAACAAAAAATTGCCGTTTTAGGCCCGGGGTCGTGGGGCACTGCCTTAGCCAAAGTCTTAGTTGAAAATGGACATGATGTAAGGATTTGGGGAAGAGAAGCCTCTCAAATTAAGGAAATTAATGAACAACACACAAATAAACACTATTTACCCGATTTGAGTTTACCTGTGGAACTAAAAGCAGAGGCTGATTTGAAAAAAGCTGTTTCTGGTGCCGATGCTGTATTATTCGTCGTTCCAACCAAAGCAATTCGTTCAGTCGCAGCACACTTAGCGACCGTACTCGACACTAAACCTGTGATTATTCATGCCAGTAAAGGCTTGGAACAGGGAACCCATAAACGAATTTCTCAAGTCTTAATGGAAGAAATTCCCGAAGACAAGCGAAAAGATGTGGTGGTTCTTTCAGGACCTAGTCACGCTGAAGAAGTGGCAGTTCGTGATATTACGACGATTACAGCAGCCAGTAAAAACTTGAAGTATGCAGAATATGTTCAGACCTTATTTATGAATGACTATTTCCGAATTTATACCAATGACGATGTGATTGGGGTTGAAACCGGCGCCGCCTTAAAAAATATTATTGCTCTTGGATCTGGTGCTATTCATGGGTTAGGATTTGGAGACAACGCCAAAGCAGCGATTATGACCCGTGGGTTAGCAGAGATTAGCCGCCTGGGGGTTGCTATGGGAGCTGATCCCTTAACCTTTATTGGCATGAGTGGGGTCGGTGATTTAATTGTCACCTGTACCAGCATTCATTCTCGCAACTGGCGGGCGGGTGACTTACTTGGGCGTGGTCATAATTTACAAGAGGTCTTGGATAATATGGGCATGATTGTGGAAGGGGTATCCACCACAAAGGCAGCTTATGAGTTGTCTCAAGAGCTAGGTGTTGAAATGCCAATAACAGAAACCATCTACAAGGTATTGTACGAAGGTGCCGATGTCAAAGAAGCAGCTAAATTAATTATGTTACGCGATGGCCGCTCAGAAAAAGAATTTTAGCCTAAAGGCAAATGGGATTATCCCACTATAGAAGAGGAGAATGTATTGTGAAACAACGTGTGAAAAAAGCCATTATTCCAGCAGCTGGGTTAGGAACAAGATTTTTACCTGCTACAAAAGCCATGGCGAAGGAAATGTTGCCAATTGTTGATAAGCCAACCATTCAATTTATCGTAGAAGAAGCGTTAGCCTCAGGGATTGAAGATATTTTGATCATTACTGGTAAAGCGAAACGTCCAATCGAAGATCACTTTGATGCCAACTTGGAATTAGAGATGAACTTAAAATCAAAAGGTAAAACTGAGTTATTGAAATTAGTGGAAGAGACAACAGACTTAAACTTACATTTTATGCGTCAATCAAGTCCTCGTGGGTTAGGCCACGCAGTCTCACTTGGGCGCGCCTTCGTTGGAAATGAGCCCTTTGTGGTGATGTTAGGCGATGATTTAATGGAAGATACGATTCCCCTAACGAAACAATTAATCAATGACTACGATGAAACCCGTGCGTCAACGATTGCTGTCATGGAAGTGCCTCATGAAGATACATCCAAATACGGCATCATCAACCCAGAACACATGGTAAAAAAAGGGTTATACAATGTTAAAAACTTTGTTGAGAAACCTAATCCAGAAGACGCTCCAAGTAATCTGGCAATTATCGGTCGTTACCTATTAACACCGGAAATTTTTGATGTCTTGGATCAACAAACACCAGGAGCCGGTGGCGAGATTCAATTGACTGATGCCATTGATACCTTAAATAAAACCCAACGTGTTTTTGCCCATCAGTTTACAGGCAAACGATATGATGTTGGAGATAAATTTGGGTTTATGAAAACGAGTATTGAATACGGACTAACACACCCAGAAGTGAAAGATAACCTAAAAGATTTTATCATTCAACTAGGGAAAGAACTAGAAGGCGAAGAAAAGCCAAAGAAAACCCCTAAAAAATAATTAAATCCTCAAGTTCGCCAGGATAATTGCGAACTTGAGGATTTTAACTTAAGGATTTTACTTACGTATGGCAATGATTTTATTGTATAATGGCGATTAGAGTAAAGTTATTGGCAAGATTAAGGAGCAATAATATGGAAATTAAAGAGGCAATATTACATGTATTGGATTTGGAAGCTAGTTCATTGATTTCGTCCCAAAAAGAATTAGCACTAACCGATTACGCTGTTAAAACGTATTTAGAAGGCATTATGAAACGATTTAATAATGCGGACTTTAAAACAGGGACACTGGATAACAGCAATGATTTATTTGTAGATGTGACCAATGAACAATTGAGTTTTGTAGAAAAAAGTACCAGTGTGGCTCAAAAGTTTTATGACTGTGTTGTTCAAGGCGAAGAGATACCTAGTGGTGATTTGTTGTACTTCCATGGCGAAGATGGGACTGATCAATTCGTTGGTATATTTAAATTAAATTATCGTCCAGCCTATACACATTTTGTTGATTACGTTGATGATGCGATGTTAAATAACATTATTATCAATAAAACCATTTTACCAAGTGTCACTCAAAAAGTTGAAGAAGCGGTGTTGATCAATGTCACCAAACAAACATTTGATTTAGTGGAAAAGAAATATAAATTTGACGGGCGAAAAGTCGAGTATTTTTCTAGCATTTTGTTAAAAACAGAAGCGACGCCAACCGTTCAAGATAACATTAAAATTGTGAAAAAAGCTGTCAAAGAGATTGCGGATAAGTACAATGAAGAGAAATATGTCAGCATGTCGAATATCCAACAAGCTGTTTATGAAAGCATTGAAGAAGAAGGTAAAATTAGCAATGAAAAAATTGCTGAGATGGTTTTCGAAAACAATATTTCAGCCAAAGCAGAATACATTGAGCGAGTGGAACGAACGAACTTTGATGAAGATATTCCTATTAATGTCCCTAAATACGAAAAGAAATACAGTAAACAAAAATTAAAACTAGCCAATGGCATTGAAATGATCATTCCTGTTGACGTTTATAAAAATAAGGAATTAATCGAGTTTATCAACAATCCTGATGGAACCATTTCCGTCATGATTAAGAACGTCGATGAAATAATCAATAAATTTTAAACAGAGATGGGAGAACCTCCCATTTTTTTTGTGTTTGAGAGAGCCAAAGTCGACCGTATAGATACTGGTGATACGACAGGTTGATTAGGACTTAAATATGAGATTATTAAGATTGGCCTAATTAGGTGTCTATCTTTTGACGGAAAAATATTACTGTGATAAAGTGTAAAATGAGTTAATGACTGTGTTGTTCAGGTGAAGAAAAGGGGATGAGTATACTTGAAAAATAAACGTCATTATATAATGGGGGGGTTAGTCGTATCAACTGTGGGGATGATGCTAACGACCCAAGTAGAAGCCACGAAGGTTAAAGAAACAGAAAAAACAGCTTTAATTGGTCCATCCGTGTCATTAAAAGGGCCAAAATTAGAGGTGAACAAAAAAGGTCAAGTTGCCGAAACAAAACCAGAAGATGATAAAGACTTGTGGAAAAAGCCAACAGGCGGTGATTATCCAGAGTTGACCTCAGAGACTGACTTGCGAATCGTCGCAAATGTGACTGACCAACGGATTTATTTCTATGATAAGGATCAACTGATTTATACGATGATTACATCGTCAGGCCTAGCAGATGACGAAAATGCCACACCCTTAGGAGATTTTGAAATACAAGAGATTCGAGGGGAAAGTTTCTTTAATGGCGAACTAGGGGAAGGTGCCCTGAACTATGTCTCATTTAAAGATTACGGGGTGTATTTATTCCATAGTGTGCCAGTTAATGAGAAATTGGAAGTCAATGTAGCCGAAGCAGAAAAATTAGGAGAGCGGGCCTCTCACGGCTGTTTCCGCTTATCGATGCCTGACTCAAAATGGTTTTATGATCATGTGATGGCTGGAACGCCAGTTAAAGTGACGGAATAAGGTTGAAAAGGTAATAAGAGGCAGATGCAACTATCCGTTGCGTCTGTTTTTTTTATTTGCATTCGAGTGTTGCTGGACTTTCAATTCAAAAGTGAGCTACAATTTAGGTAAAGGAGAGTGAGGAGATGTTAATGACTATTGGTCAGCACCTGCGTATGTTAAGGGAAAGAGATGGCTTAACCCAAGAAGACGTTGGCAATCAGTTGAATGTTTCTCGCCAAGTTATTTCAAAGTGGGAACTGGAAAAAAGTTTACCAGATTTAAAGCAAATTGCGTCACTGGCGGAATTGTATCAGATAAGCTTGGATGAACTTATTTTAGGAAGAAAAACTGATTCTTCAGAAAACAACTATCAACAATTAGAACAAGAGTGGCAACGGCAGGCAAATGCCCTTCCGCGAATCACCTTAGAAGACTATTGGATGAAGGGGCCCAATCTACAACTGACTCACTTGGGCAAGCGTAGCCAGCTTCAAATGACGTTGACAGACGCCTTAGGAAGTGGACAGGTCATCGGCACTGTTTTTCTAGTAGCAGGGGCGTACTTTCCCAGTAATACGATTGGTAATAATGGTCCTAAATGCCAAATTGAACTGACACAAGAAGGCCTCACGTTAAGTGAGTTTAATACCTTTTTTATCGGCTGGCGACGTTGGCCAAAAAAGGTGCCGAAAATCAGGTCACTGTTGTATCAAGAGATTAAGACTGTGGTAATTGGCGTTGAACGGCGGACAGGAAAAAATTGGGGGCTAAATGCTAATGGCCAGCCATCCTTTTCATTGCTGATAGACGTTTATTTAATCAGCGGTGAGCATTGGCAATTTAGCTGTGCATCTCTAAATTTAGCCCCAAAATTATTAGAATATTTTTGTGAAAACGGGGTTACGGTCAATGATCTCTTTAGACTAGCAGAATTATTTAATAATAGTCAGATCAGTGAGCCATCTAACTATCTTAAAGAAAATTTTGAGGGATTAATACCAGCGACCTACCGAGCTAAATATGATCAGACGCTATAAAAAAAGCTCTTCAGTTGGACGTTAGGGGGATAACGTTCCATCCGAAGAGTCTTTTTAATCAATTAACGGCGATAGCTATAAGCCCGATCGCTTTGGTAATGCTGTTTACGAGTGTGGCGGCGGTAACTTCTTTCATCCCAAACCATGAACCACAAGAAAAATAAAGGCGTGACGATTAATAGTGCAGTTTTAACTCCTAGAGACCCTAAACAAATACCAATAACTAATATAAAAAATACTAAGCCGATTCTACGAATTCCTACCATTTATATCACCTCTTATAATTTATGCGAACGTTTGTTCTTTTCTTTATTATACAAACAAATGTTCGCTTTGTAAAGTGGAAAGTATAAAAAGTTTTAAAAAAAGCAAAAATCTTTCATATGAGGGAATGTGACTGACGTAGAAGAGGGAACATCAACATTTATCGAAAAAAAACAATCAGCTAGTCGACTGATTGTTTTGCTTCTTATATATGGTTGCGATACAGGCCAACTACTTTCCCTAAGATGGACACATTCGGTAAAATAATCGGTTCTAAACTATCATTTTCCGGTTGTAAGCGGAAGTGATCTTTTTCTTTGTAAAATCTTTTGCAAGTTGCTTCGTCTTCATCGGTCATAGCGATGACTATTTCCCCGTTAGAAGCAGATGCTTGCTTTTTAACAATGACTTGATCGCCATCTAGTATGCCAGCGTTAATCATACTTTCACCACGAATGGTCAACATAAAGAGATTATTGTCTTCATTTTTTAGATTAGGTGGAATAGGAAAGAAATCCAGTGCTTCTTCGACGGCTAGAATAGGTTCACCAGCAGTAACTGTTCCTAGTATTGGAATAGTTGTGGGCCGAATGCCAATCATATCTAACCCGATTTGAGTTAATTCAATGGCGCGAGGTTTAGTAGGATCTCGCTGCAATAGTCCTTTTTTCTCGAGTCTGGACAAATGACCGTGAACGGTTGAGGTTGAAGATAAGTTAACGGCTGTTCCGATTTCTCTGACCGTCGGTGGGTAGCCTTTTGCTTCGACTTGACTATGAATGTATTTTAAAATTTCAGATTGTCGTGTTTCTTGTGCTTTTGCCATACTGATACCTCCTTAAGGCAGATTTAGTATTAAATTGAGTTTAGCATAAAACAAGCAAAAAATCAAACAGATGTTCGCTTGTTTCCATAGAAAAGTTAAATTTCATTTTAGTAGTGCCAATTATTTGAAAATCTCGATGAAAAGACAGGTTATTTAGTTGTTTTTTGAATTGAAATAGTCTAGTATTAAAGGCGTTGGCGTACCAAAAAAGGTAATCGCTTAGAAATTTCTTGGAGGGACTTACATGTTATCTAAAGACAAATTGGATCGAATCAATGAATTAGCTAAAAAAGCCAAAGCAGAAGGCTTATCTTTAAATGAACAAAAGGAACAAAAAATATTAAGAGAAGAATATCTTGAAAAATTCCGTGGTGGCATGCGCAATCATATTGAAGGAATGAAAGTAGTGGATCAGGAAGGCAATGATGTAACACCTGATAAGTTAAAAGATATTCAAAAAGAAAAAGGCTTGCATAATCGCCACGAAGACTAATGATAGGGACTTTTAAGGTTGTTTAGACAGCCCTAATAGTCCTTTTTTTGATAAAAAAAGCAAAACGATTTCATTTTTCAATTGCAATTTGGCTGAACAAAAGGTAAAATAACCCTATAAAGGTAAAAAAAACCTAAAATAGCAGGAGGATGATTATGTTGTTCGACAAAATCGATGAGTTAGGCGTTAATTCAATCCGTACCCTAAGTATGGACGCGATTCAGAAAGCAAATTCGGGACACCCAGGATTACCAATGGGGGCTGCGCCAATGGCCTATGCCCTTTGGACGAAACATTTAAAAATCAACCCAAGTACGTCACGCAACTGGGTAGACCGTGATCGGTTTATTTTATCCGCAGGTCATGGTTCAGCCATGTTATACAGCTTATTACACTTGGCGGGCTACGATGTCACCACTAATGACCTAGAAAATTTCCGTCAATGGAGCAGCCGGACACCAGGGCATCCAGAAGTTCATCACACAGATGGCGTAGAAGCCACAACTGGACCACTTGGCCAAGGTATTGCCATGAGTGTCGGCTTCGCTATGGCAGAAGCTCATTTAGCCGCTACTTACAACCAACCAAACTTTAAGATTGTGGATCATCACACTTATTCAATCTGTGGCGATGGCGATTTAATGGAAGGTATTTCTCAAGAAGCTATTTCAATGGCCGGTCACATGAAGCTGGATAAATTAATCGTTTTATACGATTCCAATGATATTTCTCTTGATGGCCCTCTGGACAAGAGCTTTAGCGAAGATGTTAAAGGTCGCTTTGAAGCCACTGGTTGGCAACATATTTTGGTGAAAGATGGAACTGATTTAGCAGCCATTTCTCAAGCGATTTATGAAGCCAAAGCTGAAACAAGCAAACCGACAATTATTGAAGTGAAAACTGTTATCGGTTTTGGTGCGCCAAATGCTGGTACCAATAAAGTTCACGGAGCACCGTTGGGAGCTGAAGGCATTGAAGTGGCTAAAAAAGCCTATGGATGGGATTACCCGGCCTTTACCGTACCAGAAGAAGTCAAGGACCGCTTTAAACAAGAAATCAATGAGAAAGGTGAAAAAGCTGAAGCTGCGTGGAACGAATTGTTTGCTGCCTATCAAGCTGAGTATCCAGAATTAGCTCAACAATTCCTAGACGCTTACGCGGGTAAATTGCCAGACAATTGGGATGCGGAAATGCCAACCTATGATGTTTCTGACGATGCCTTAGCCAGTCGTGTCACCAGTAAAGACATGATTCAAGCATTGGCTAAAACTGTGCCAAGTTTCTGGGGTGGATCAGCTGACTTAAGCTCATCAAACAACACGATGATTGCTGGCGAAAAAGATTTTGAACCGGGTCAATACGAAGGTCGCAATATCTGGTTTGGTGTCCGTGAGTTTGCTATGACAGCAGCGATGAACGGGATTGCTTTACACGGTGGGACGCGAATTTATGGTGGAACATTCTTTGTTTTCGTGGATTACATGCGTCCAGCTATCCGTTTGGCAGCTATTCAAAACGCACCTGTTACATATGTCTTAACCCATGATTCAATAGCCGTTGGGGAAGACGGCCCAACTCACGAGCCAATCGAACAATTGTCAAGCTTACGTGGCATGCCAAACGTTTCCTTATTGCGTCCAGCTGACGGCAATGAAGTCCGTGCCGCTTGGAAACTAGCCATGGCTTCAACGGATCATCCGACGGTCTTAGCCTTGACCCGCCAAAACTTGCCTGTGTTAGAAGGGACAAAAGAATTGGCAGAAGTTGGTCTAGCAAAAGGAGCTTACGTTCTATCACCGGCTAAAAAAGATACACCTGATGGCATTTTAATTGCCACTGGTTCAGAAGTGGCGTTAGCTGTGGCTGCTCAAAAAGATTTAGCAGCAGCAGGTAAAGATGTCTCAGTAGTCTCAATGCCAAGTATGGATTTATTTGAAAAACAAGAGGCTGCTTACAAAGAAAGCGTCTTGCCAAAAGCTGTCACAAAACGTGTCGCCGTGGAAATGGGCGCTAGCTTTGGCTGGGAACGTTATGTTGGTTTTGATGGCGCAACAGTCACCGTTGATCGCTTTGGTGCCAGCGCACCTGCACCAACTGTGTTAGCAGAATATGGCTTTACCACAGAAAATGTTGTTAAGACATTTAATAACTTATAAACTTTAAAATGGAACTGGCTAGGAGAAATCTTAGTCAGTTTTTTTGATTAAAGAGTTTCCACGTGAAATTTTTTGATAAAGTGATTTTGGGGGATCAAACATCAGTTGATTCTAATTGTTTCCAGCAAGCTAAATGAAATAGGTGAAAAATTTAGGATAATGGCCATGTTAAAACATTCATTAAGGATTATCGATTTAAGTGATTACGGTTAACCGGGAAGTTAGCTGATTGCAGGTGTGTAATCTGGAAGAGTGTACGTCCTGTTTAAGCTGAAAAATACCTCTAACTCATGCTTTTTATTTTTTTGTTTATAGAGATTGGGAAATAAAGAAATGAAAAGGTATCTATATCGCTGTTTTGCTGGTTATCTTTGAACGATAGTATTTAAAAACTGCAAAAAAAGCATGAGTTAGCCTGTTTTACAAAAACGATTACCTATGTCACAATAAAACTAAAATGATTAGATACTATCGTCCCAATTTAGATTAGCATAATAACATTATTTTTACATGGAAAGAAACGATGAAAACACTCAGTTGACATGGCAGCCAAAGTCCATTTTTGTTTTTATATTGATGCTGAAACACCATGTAATCAGCTATTTGCTTCGTAATGAGTTGTTATATAAGTGGGGGTGATTGTCAATTAGTCACGAACATGGGCTCCAATTTCATTTTTTTGCCATAACAAA
>NZ_CAUQJB010000049.1:0-24358 GCF_963518325.1 uncultured Vagococcus sp.
ACACAAAAAAAGTGGGATAAAAGCAGATTAATCATCTACTTTTGTCCCACCCTCTTTCTACATGTATTTAACTAGTTTTTTTAAGGGATCCACGCCGAAGTGGGTTGCTTGATACAACAGAATATTGGCACAGGCCAGACTATCGTCTAAAGCGTTATGGTGATTGTCCAAAGTAATCCCCAGTTTGTCACTGACGGTGTTGAGTTTATGGTTTTCAAACTCAGGAAAGAGTTTTTTACTGGTACGAACGGTACAAAGCGACAGGTAATGTGGTTGTTCAATCCCATAATAGTCGAGGCAACCTTTCAGCACGCCGCAATCAAAAGCCGCGTTATGAGCGACGATTAAGCGATTTTCTTGAAAATAATCTTGGATTTCTTGCCAAACTTCGGGAAACTTTGGCGCATTAGCCACGTCTTCAGGATGAATGCCATGAATTTGGATGTTTCTCCAATGAAAGTCTGTTTCAGGTTGAATAAGGGAGTAGTAACGTCCCACAATTTTGTCGTCCTGAACCATAATTAAAGCCACGGAACAAGCACTATGTTTTTTGGCATTTGCCGTTTCAAAGTCAAAGGCGATAAAGTTCATATTGATAAGACTCCTTACTAAAAAGTGTTGGGTGAAGTGATTAAGCCTCACACTTAATTCTTTCATTATACCTCATTTTGCCAAAATAAAAAAGGAAGGAGAATGAAAATTCTCTCTTCCTGACTCATTATTTTGAAGATTTTTTCCGACGTTTTCGACGGCCAGAATTATTTTTTTTCCTTTCGTTTAACTGGGCTTGCTTTTGTTTTTTTTGTTTATTGAATAAAAAGATTCCTAAGATTGTCAGAATGACAATAACCACAAGGGCGATAACCCAAATCAGGACGGAAGAGTCCTTTTGGGGTGTGTCCACTTTGCTTTCTACCGAGCTGACTTGAGTTGGAAGACTGTTACGTGACACAGAAGACTCAGTTGTTTGTGGCTCAATGTGTTCAGCAGTCGTATCAATGGTCTCAGCTACAAAGTTGTAATTAATATCGGTTGATTGATCATTAAGAAAATCCATAATGGTAATCGTTGTTTTTTGCAGGTCTTCAGGAATTGGCACTGAGAAGTTTCCCTCATCGTCGGCTGTAATCATCGCAACGATGTCAGCAAGAGAGACATTGGCATTAGGAACAGTCTTTCCTGAGAGCACACGAGATTCTTTGTCATAGACTAAGTCAGAAATGAGTGTTTCCGTTGTATTATCAGCTAGTCCGATCTGACTGAAATTACTCAGACCAAGAAAAACAAGGATTGTAACCATAAACACATTAAGTAGTTTTTTCATAATACCCTCTTTCTAAGTCATGATCAGTTCGACAGGACAATGGTCGCTACCGACAATATCAGCATGAATCTTGGCGTCGACTAGACGGTCATTTAAGCGTTCCGACGTCACGAAATAGTCAATCCGCCATCCAGCATTGTTTTGACGAGCATTAAAACGATAACTCCACCAGGAATAGGCCCCTTCTAAATCAGGATAAAAATGGCGGAAAGTATCGACATAGCCTTCACTTAAGAGTAAGCTGAATTTTTCACGCTCCTCGTCAGAAAAACCGGCATTTTTCCGATTGGTTTTCCAATTTTTTAAGTCGATATTTTCATGGGCAACGTTTAAATCGCCACAGAGAATGACCGGTTTTTGGGCATCTAATGTGTTGAGGTGGTGTTTAAAATCTTCTTCCCAGGTCATCCGATAATCCAGTCGTTTTAACTCATTTTGGGAGTTAGGTGTGTAGCAAGTAATCAGGAAAAATTCAGGGTATTCCAGAGTGATCACACGGCCTTCTTGATCGTGGTCTTCGATGCCGATGCCGTAGGAGACAGATAATGCTTCTTCTTTAGCAAAAATGGCGGTTCCGGAGTAGCCTTTTTTTACGGCATAATTCCAATACTGATGGTAGCCAGGTAGCTCTAAATCAATCTGTCCTTCTTGAAGTTTTGTTTCTTGAAGGCAGAAAAAGTCTGCATCTAACTCGTTAAAAATATCTACAAAGCCCTTCTTAACAACAGCACGTAATCCGTTAACGTTCCATGAAATGAATTTCATCGTGTATCCCTCCTCAAGGTTCTTTCTTTATTGTAGCGGATATTTGACTTGCCGTCATGTATTTCCGGCTAGAATCTGGAATTAATGTTTATTTAATGGTCGAAAAAGCAAGGTCATTAAGGAATATTTTCCAGATATATGGTGTATCTTATTAATGTAGAAGAACCAATTAAAGGAGGCAAATTTATGAGAGGGAACGTTGCGCTAGCAAGATTTTCCGCCCCGTTGAGCACTAAATTAAAGACGAGTAAGCACTATGAACAAGCGGATGTTAACAACAGATGACTTGCCATTTAAGAAATTATTTGCCGCAGAAGAGAATACAGAATTACTGAAGTGTTTGATTCAAGATGTTTTTGAGATTAGCGTGATAATCTTAGATATTCTGACGTCTTATTCAATCGAACAAATACGTCAACAGGTGGAAAGGTTAGAAGCTAATGAATGGTAGATGACAGAGGTAGATGTGATGGTTCGAGTCAATGGGGAAGATGATGATCACAATTGAGATGCAAAAGGAAAGTTTGGATTATTGATGACGTGTTAGTAGTAAAAATTTTTCTAAATAAAAAAGTTCTGAGCTTCAGCCAGTCTTTTAAGGAGTATGTTTGCAGCTTTTTCAGTTGCCAAAAGGTTTGCAACCATCTGTTAAAATAGCTACATGTCAGCTTTTTTAAGCATCTTAGTGCGAAAAAAGTTGCCTGCAACGACCCTTGTCTAGTATTATTGAGACAGGTATCTTACAGTTAACCCACGGAGGAAATGATGAGATGAAATTTGGTTAACAGCTAAAGCGAGAACGGAATAAATTGAATTTGACACAGGAGGCAGTAGCAGTTGAACTGTACGTGTCAAGACAAACGATTTCTAGCTAGGAGGCTGGTCGTAGTTACCCAGACATCGACTGCTTGATTGCCTTAAGCAATCTCTATCAAATTTCTCTGGATAATTTATTGAAGGAGAGTAAGTTGCTTTTAGGAGGAAGTGGAGTGGTAAATTTGCTGTTTCTGACAGTGGTCCTCTTAAATATGTTGGAAATTACACTAGTTTGATTATTATGTTTGGTAATTTGTTATTACGGTGTTAGCTAAGAATAAGTATCTTTCAGTATTTAATAAAAAAAAGGAAAACTTACAAATAGCAATGAAAAAGTGGTTGTTACCAACAGGGATTATTGCTAGTCTATCACTATTGGTTGCTTCACAGTTCACGGTAATTGTGCCTAAAGAGAGCGCCTCCCACATGTCGGGGGTGAGCACTGGTGTCATTGTAGGAACTATTGCATCTAGGTTTATTTTTAAAAGAATGGACTGATACAATAAGGTTTGATAAAAAAGCATTTAGTGGGAGATTAGCTTCCACTAAATGCTTGTTTTAGAGCGTTTGTTCAAATGTCCCGTAAACTCTCACTTCGCGATTGGCAACCATGGTTTGGCCTTTAGCAATGACTGTATCGATGTCTAAAGTCTCAGCATTCAACAGGCAAAGATCCGCATCAAAGCCAACTGCAACCTGTCCTTTGGTTGTCAGTTTCAAGATAGTCGCAGGGTTGATGGTGACTGCTCGTAAAATAGTTTCAAGGGCAATCTGTTGATTAAAGAAAGCGTCTTTGATACAGATTAACAAGGCTTTCGAACTACCAACACCTAGACCAATAAAGTCATTTTCCTCATTGAAATAAGGCAAGCTACCTTGACCGTCAGAAGACATGGTAAAGTTGTTTAAATCAATCTCTTCAGCCAAGAAGCGTTTAAGACCCTTAGCAAAGCTGACTTCACCATCGGTTTTTTCCCAGAATTCGGGATCGTCACTGGCCGTAAAGTCGATGACACCACCCCGCTTAGCGAAAGCCAAAGAGGCTTCAAACAGTTCGGCAGTGCGGTTGGCATGAGTTGGTAAGAATTGACTGATAGGAATTTCCGTCTCGTCAATGACTTGGTTAATCAAGGAGAGCTTGCTTTTACCGCCACCCAGATGAACATTGATAATGCCTGCTTTATTTGACAACATACCGCCTACTCGAGCATCTGCGACAGCTCGGCTAAATTCTTCAAAGGTCGGTTGGGAAGAGCGGTGATCAGAGATGGCGATTTCACCAATGCCAATTATTTTATCAATGACCATAAAATCTTTAATCAATGAATCAGTGACAGGTTCAATTGGTAACCGATAAGACCCTTCATAGAGATAAGTGGAGATTCCTTCGACTTCCAAGCCTTTCGCCTTAGCAATTAAGGCGACCATATCACGGCCTATCCCATCGGTTCCGAGACAACCAACCACAGTTGTAACACCTGCTGTCGTTAGGTTGGTTAAGGTTACTTCCGGTGTGCGATTTTGAAAGCCGCCTTCACCGCCACCACCAAGAAGATGAAAGTGACAATCAATAAAACCTGGTGTCAGCAGTTTGCCAGTTCCGTCTATTTCTTCCACATCAAAAGGTATGTCTGTTAATTGGATGTGATCGTCGATTAAGTGAATCTTATCGTTGACCAGTAAAACATCTTTAACACCTAGATAGTCAGGTGCGTAAACTGTTGCTTGGCGAATCAATTTCATCTTAGTCCCTCATTTCTTTGTAATGGTTGAATCTTATTGTAAACCGATTAAGATAGCAATAACGATAAAGGCGGTTCCCAGAACAAATAGGAAGCCTTGCATTTTAATTTGGAACTTGGCCCATTTTGTCCAGTCAATTCGAGCCACACCAAGAACGCCAATTAAGCTGGCAGAAACGGGTGTAAAAGCATCGACAAAGCCGGCACCCAGTTGGTAGGCCAAGACGGCAACTTGCCGTGAAACGCCTAAAATATCTGCCAGAGGGGCCATGATAGGCATTGTTAGAGCTGCTTGACCAGAGTTAGAGGTAACCACTAAGTTAAACAAACTTTGGAAAACATACATAAACCAGGCGCCAATCACACTAGGAACACCAGTTAAAACATTACCAATGCTGTAAAGCATGGTATTTAAGGCTGAGGCCACATTGGCGTCTGCTCCACCTAATACTAGCAAAATACCCTTTGCCATCCCCACGACAATTGCAGTGCCAGCTAAGTCAGCCACACCGGTTTGGAATGAACTAGCCATATCATTAATGCCCATATCGTTTAGCTTAAAGATTACGGCAATAATACCCGCTACTAAGCCCATGACGAAAAATTGAGAGGCAATTTCAGGAATGTAATAGCCTTTTGCCGTAACGCCCCAAATAATCCAAATCAAGACGGCTAACATTTCCAGTAAAATTAATTTATGACCAAGAGTAAAAGGTTTTTGCTCCTCAGTCGTAGTTGCGATGCGGTCACGAAAGTACTGATCTGATTCGTGAGTCGTTGATAAAACAGGTTTTTTACGGATGCGTTCAGCATAAACCATCATATAACCGGCAGACAGAGTGGTGATCACGACCCACATGATTAAACGGAACGTCGCTCCAGACAAGACGGGAACACCGGCGATACCTTGAGCTACTGCCACACTAAAAGGGCTCATCCAAGAGGCCGCATTCCCGATTTGGGAGGCGACATAGGTGACTGTTATGGCCACGATCGAGTCGTAGCCCAGAGCAATCACGAAAGGTACCATAATCATGGCAAAGGGAATAACCTCTTCGGCCATACCGAAAGTCGCCCCGCCTAATGAGAACATAAAGAAAATGACAGGTAGTGCTAGGCGTTCAAGTCCGCGGGTCTTACTTATAAAGGCATAAATCCCTGCATCGATGGCGCCAGTTGCCATGATGATGCCAAAAGAGCCTCCCACTACTAAAATTAATGCAACAATGCCGACAGCCGATCCATATTTATCCCCTGAAGTTAACCCTTCAAAGATATAATTTAGAAAACCAAAGCCACCAAAATCATCAGTTCCCCAAAGTTTGGCAGTTTTATGCAACTTTTTATCGGTATTATAAATCTTTTCACCATATAAATCATATAAAACATCATCTGTTAAGGATAGGTCATCCAAGGATTCCTGGGATAAGTTTTTCTCACCTTCAGCCAAAGTCGCCTTCAGTGCTTCTTGATCCACGTCAAGCTCGGCTAAGACGGTTTGATCAGTCGCCAGCTCTTCTAATTGATCAAAAACAAATTCTTTATTCATAGCATAGCTGTAGCGGAATGACTCTTTATCAAGAACCGTTCGGGTTGTTGTTTGCCCATCGGCCCCTTCGATTTCCATTTCATTGACGCTAAACTTTCCTGCTGGAATTAAAAAAGTTAATAACCAACAAGCAATGACAACGCCGAAAATAATGGCGTAAGTATGGGGTGTTTTAATTTTGGTTAAATCGCGCTTAGGCGCTTTATCAGACTTCTTAGACATTAAAAAAATACTCCTCCTTTTGGTTAATCTGAGCCTTCCAAGCTCAAATGTATAAAAATACAAAGACAAGTCAAAGTATATCATAAAAACAGGAATTCGTAAGGTCTAAATCCTATAATAATGAGTGAGTTTTAGTCTAAATGGTGCGACGAGTTCAATGCCGCAAAGGATCAACTAATCCCTTGCTCTCCTCTGCAGGGGAAGGCTTATACTAAATGAAGGAAGCAACTTAAAAAAACGGAGGAAAACAGATGGATACAGGATTGGAATTGCGACTATTAGTCGAAAATAAAGTAATTCTCTCTGAAAAGGACATTGACTGCCTGTTGGATCAGTCGGAAATTCTCAGCCGCTTGACTCATGAAAGTAGTTCAAGCTTGTTGGCAACTATTTTCAAATTAGTGGGGCTCAGTTAAATTCCTTATAGCCAGCGGTTAAATGAAACTCAAAAGGTCATTGATCGCGTAAATCGAGAAGTCGCCACACCTGAGGGGTTTTCTTATACGGGAGAAGTCGATGGAATTGTCCCCTGTTACAACGCCATGTTACTGGAAGCATACACTCGCTTGGGACTAGTTAATAGCCCAGAAGCTATCCACGCTTTAAACTGGATAAAAAAATATCAATTGTTTGAACGATATCAGAAAACCACTTGGTCGGGGAAGGGGATTGGTCGCCATGGAGGATGTTTAAAGGGAACCCCTTGTTATATTGGTATCGGCAAGACGGTGCGAGCTTTGTTGACCTATCAGGAGTTTGCAGACAATCAGGACCCAGTGGTTGTCAACCTGCTAAACCAAGGTTTGAACTATATGCTCAACCATCAATTGTTTTTAAGGCGCTCAACTAATCAACCCATTAGTCCCCATATTACTGACACGATGTTCCCTCAAAATTATTGTTTGTCTTTTACAGATTTAGTTTATATTGTTGGCAAAACTCAAAGTCAAAATAAGCCTCTTGCTCAAGCCTTTATGAAAAAATTGGCAGAAAAAGAGCTCAGCCATCAATGGAAAGTTGATTATATCTATCGCGCCCAAGGTTATGTCCCATTTGACAACAGGCGGAGGCCGTCTCCGTGGTTGTCAACCCTGTTTAACGTGTGGTTGGCTCCCTCCCTTTGTTAGAATTGACTAATAAAAAGGGGGAGTCTGGGGAGAAGGGATCATAAGCAATATAGTCACGGAATAACGTATCAACAATACTATTTAGGGTAATGAAGAAGTTGTCATCCTTTTTATTGTCACCGTCAACATCAACATCTAAAGTGTTACTTGATAATAAAAGCTATAGTTAGCCATTTGAAATAAGGTGCTTTTTGCAAGCGGGCTAATGGAAGGGGTGGCAGTCTCATGGTGTCGTCAGAAAGGGTTTAGCCATTCAGATTATTGTCGGTCTTGTCAGTTTAACAAATGAGAGAAGAGGTTGATAAGGTTATAAAAGGAGCTAAGGAATTAGACCATTAAATTAAAAAGAAAACAGCGGACTCCCTTACGAGACCCGCTGTTTTCTTTAATCAAAGGATGTTTCCTCTGATAGGTATGATGAGTCAACCCTCGGATGTCCCCATTCAATCCAAGGGCATTGGCTCCATTAATGATACATCTTATAATTCTTAAGAGGCATTGGCCATAACGATTAAGTTAATATCGTCGTTGACACAAGTTTGAAGGGTGATTCGTTCACCACCACCACTGCCGATGATTTGATCTACGTAGCTTTGTCCGTCTGCAACCCCCGTTGCATAGTCATCAACTTGGAAAATTTGGTTAACCGTGTAATAAGTAGGTGTGCCAGCTCCATCGGTAACGGTGATTTGGCTACCGCCACCTAATGAAAAGAGGACGCCGAAAATCCCTGGGTTATGACCGATAAAATGAGTATTAGCGCCATCACTACCTGATTGAACAGAGTTTCCACCCCAAGTGGCAATTACATTTGGATTGCTGTCAATCACTGCTTGTCCGCTGCCTTGTCCCGCATTTTGATAAGAAATGGCGATACCACCAACATACATCGTATTAGGTGCCAAGGTTGGTTCACTTGTTGCAACAGGTTGTGCTTCTGGCACTTCAGCTACGGGAGCTGGTTCTGGTGCGGTAACTTCTTCAACTGTCGCTGCTACGGGTTGTTCTTCAAGGACAATTGCTTCGGGTTCAACTGATTCAGCTGGGGCTGCAGTTGCAACTGACGTTTCTTTGGGTTCTGCTGTTTTAACATGGACCGTAATAATTTTACTGGTTTTATTATGTTCTTGATCTTCGGCAGTTAAAGTCACTTTTTGATCGCCTACCTTGTCAGTTGAAAAAGGACTTATTGAGATGCTAATGTCTTTATTCGTGTTATCTTTGGCTGTCACTCCTGTTAAAACATCGACCTGATCCCCTTGAGTCACAGACCAATCTTTTTGACCTTCAATCGTTGGTGGTTCGGTATCTTTTTTAGCAACTGCGACAACTGTCGCTTCTTTCTTTTCCTTTGTGACTCGTTCTTGAGCAGCAAGCTGTGTGCTTCGCGTATAAGATAGGGTTCCGGCAACACCTATCAAAATTGACAAAGCCAATAAACCAATAACTAATTTCTTTTTCATTGTAATCCCTCCATGTATTGTAAATGGTGAGATTTTGCCTCTATCGATAAAATTAAAATCTACGTCTTCTATAAGGTCATCATAAATCTTAGTCTTTAAAATGTGGATTATTTTGCTTGCGACTTTTAAAATAGAAATAGTTATTTAACACGATATCGATTGGTATTAAAGGGTTTAATAGTCTTTTTTTCAATATTTGCTTATCATTGTGAAAATTTAAGTGTTATTTTATAATTCCGTTAACTGAGGTAAATGTTGCAATAATTGCATATGAATGTGCAAAATTCAAGAAGTATATGTTTTTTATATAAAGGTAAGTGAAGATTAATGGTTCGTAAAAACGGAATTAGGTTGTTAAGATTTATTATGTGAGTTAAAAAGACATTAATTATAAAAAAGTCTTTTTGAATCTGGGGGATTACTTTTTATGGGCATGTAAATAGTAACAACTGGTAAGAATAATTAAATAAAGGACAGCCAAGGTAGAAACAGCTAATAGATCTTTCTCAAGACTTCCGACCTGAGAAACGGATGCTAAAATATTGAACAAAGCGTGAAAGCTGATGACGAGATAAATATTTTCAGTTAGGTAATAAAAAACAGCAAAAACCATTCCCAAGAGCAAGGCATTAATCAGTTGCAGGACAACTAAAAATAAGGTTTGGTTTGGGTTAAGACCACTTGCTAGGTGAAGCATACCAAAGATGATGCTTGAAAATAAGATAACTGTCTGTGGCTGTTTGTCTCTTAATGAATAGAAAAAAATTCCACGAAAGAGAACTTCTTCGGTGTAGCCTACCAGCGCCATTTGAATAAAGATAAGGACTAGTGTTGAAAGAGGCAGCGACAAGTTAAGACCTAAGATAGCGGGTTGTATCAGTACAATCGACCCAATGGCTAAGTAAAAGACCTGATTGATCCGTGTTTGTTTAAAACCAAAAGGCACTAAGGACCGTTCCTTTTTCTTCATATAGAAAGTAAAGAACCCCGCAGCAAGTAAAAAGGCACATATTTGTATGAGTATCATGGTGTTAGGGGCAGCTTGAAAAATAACTCCAAGAGCAGAAAATAAACTGATTAGGAGCGCCAGCCCTGAGCCAAACCCGATTAATTTTACATAGATTATTTTAGACATATTAATTCCTCCAACTTCTTTTTTTAAAATATAACATGAGTTTGAGGTTCATAATGTGCTAAAATTCCTGTATACAGGAATTTTATGGAGGCGAAGTGGTGTACGGTGAAATCATTAAGAAAATTCGCAAGCAAAAAGGCTTTACGCAAAAAGAGGTGTATGGAAATGTCGTTTCTAAAACATTTTATAGTGACTTTGAAAAAGGAAAATATACAATTAGCATTGAGAAATTTGAAGGACTATTGAGTAATTTAGGAATTACGTATAGGGAATTTGATTATATTAGACAAGAGAAGCAACAATCCGAGATTAGTCATTTGACGGCGGAAATTGACCGCTTGTATAATCAGGGGCAATTTGAAGCCTTGTACGATCTATATGAAACGAATCACCAGCATTCTTATAAGGAAGTCCGTTATCTGGCGATTAAGGCATACTTATTAGTGTTAATCACCAACACCAACTTTTATAAGTTCTCTCGACAGCCATTTAATGAAATTACGGCGGAGTTAGAGAAAGCTAAGAGGTGGACGTTACTGGAAATAAGACTGGGCAAGTTAGTTTTACTGTCAGTCCCTGAAAAAAGCAAAGATTATTCAAACAAATTGTTTCAGCGGCTGTTAAAGGAGCTTGATGTTTACCAACAATATGATAAATCATTATTTTTTGAGGAAGTGGGGGATCTTTATTTTAACCGAATTCAGAGCTTATTAGTCACCCATGATATTGGTTTAGCTAAAGCAACACTGGGAGATTATGGGACCATCATGGCGAAATCTGATCACGTACATTGGCTGATTCAACTGAAGTTTATGACGATTCTCGTTCATTTGTATTTTGATTACCCCAGTTATGATGGGCAATTGCAGCAATTTTTGAAAGAAGCAAAAAAAATCCCCACATCAGAAACTCGTTTTTATGAGATTATTGCTCAATTACATCAGGAAAAAGCCTTAACTTACTACACACGATATGCATTAAGTTAAGCCTTTTTTCAATTAAAGAGGACTGCCATCGCATAGGCTAGTCCTCTTTAAATTTATTGGTCGCCTTGAGAGGTTAAGATTCGTGGGCCATCTTTTGTAATAGCTAAGGTATGCTCATATTGACAGCTTAATCCCCCGTCAAGGGTGCGAGCAGTCCAGTTATTGTCGTCCATTTTTAAACGCCAAGTACCAGTGTTAATCATGGGTTCAACGGTGATGACCATCCCTTCTTTGAGACGAACTCCTTTACCTGGTTCGCCGTAAGCTGGAACTGAAGGTGCCTCGTGGATAGTTGGCCCCACACCATGACCGACAAAATCACGAACCAAGCCAAGTTCTTCGCCAGCAACGTAGCTTTGAATGGCATGGCCGATATCACCAATCCTATTGCCAACCTGAGCTTGCTCAATGCCAAGGTAAAGAGCTTTTTTAGTGACCGCCATCAATCGATCAATTTCTGCAGTGGACTCCCCAACCACATATGTCCAACACGAATCAGACATTGCCCCATTCAAATCAATGCACATGTCCACTTTGATTAGGTCACCACTTTTTAACGGCTCTTTACGCGGAAAACCATGACAAATTTCATCATTGATACTACAACAGGTAGCGTATTCGTAGCCTTCAAATCCAATTTGAGCGGCAATACCTCTGTTCTTTTTAATAAAATCGTGAACGAATTCCTCGATATCCCAACTGGTAATCCCAGGCTGAATAAATTCTCGTAACTCACGATGAACGTTGGCTAATAAAGCACCGGACTCAGCCATCATCTCTATTTCTCTTGCTGATTTAAGTGTGATCATTGTGGTCTCCTTTTTTTTCTTGTTAGATAATTTAAGTGTATATCGTCTTATTTGCTAGCATAATGAATTCTAACATATTACTGGAAATCCACCAACTGGTAAGGGTTTGAGGCGATGGTGGGCCTATTCTGATTTGGCGGACTGTGAACAAAATTAATGTTTTCGATTAAACGAAATACGTGAATGCTTCGTTCCTGATTTTTTTTAGAAGACAAACGGGAATGTCGATCAACACTCTATCATTCTTAGATAGATAAAAGTGCCACTCTAAGAATTAAAGGTGGTATAATTAATTAGCTTTTTATATACTGACGTTGAGAGGGATAGTATAATATGGAACTGGGATTACAACTAAAAAAATATCAAAAGGAAAGGAAATGAACTCAAAAAGAATTAGCCGATATGATAATGGTTTCGGATAAGACCATTTCGAGTTGGGAAAATAACCGTTCGTATCCTGATATTGTCATGTTGATTAGTCTCAGCAACAGTTGTAAGATTTCTTTAGACGAACTTATAAAAGACCGAGATATGGTAAAAACAATCGATAGAAATTTAAAACTTAAAAAGAACTATAAGGTGAGGGTATTTTCACTCTTATTTATAATGGTGGTGCTAAATATGATAAAACAAAATCAGAAAAGGGCGAACAACAATTTCCAGATGATTGTCAAAATATGCACGTGATTGATGGGCCTTTTAGAGAATCCACGATTTTAACATTTTCTGGCGGTCAGTCTCCAGAGGGGGAAAATTATGCGATGGTGTAACATAAAGGGGTATATGTGAGAAGAATTTCCTTTATTACTAGGGAATCGATTCCTGGTGTAATTAGAGACAATATGAGTAAAGAGTACAATGAGATGCCTATGACGCTGCGGAATGAAAAACATTTTGATTAGCTGTTATAGGGGAGAGAGAAATTAGAGGGGACATTACCCAAAAAACGACTATCTTCAGATAAGCAGACTAAAGAGGGCACTTATCTTTCAGAGCGCCCCTTTAGATAAGATTTGTTAACTAGCACTTGCCATCACAATTAGATTAATATCGTCATTAACACAGGTTTGCAGAGTAATGCGTTCGCCGCCACCAGTTCCAGTGATTTGGTCAATATAGCTTTGGCCGTCAGCGACACCTGTGCCGTAGTCGTCTACTTGAAAAACTTGGTTGACCGTGTAATAAGTTGGTGTACCATTACTGTCAGTCACAATAATTTGGCTACCGCCTCCTAGCGAGAATAGGACATTAAAAATTCCAGGGTTGTGACCAATAAAATGTGTGTTGGCGCCGTCACTTCCAGATTGAAGGGCCGCCCCTCCCCATGTGGCAACCATATTTGGGTTGTTGTCAATGACACTTTGGCCACTACTTTGTCCAGCGTTTTGATAAGGAATCGCTATTCCTCCAAGATAGAGGGTATTAGCTGTCCAAGTGGGTTCGCTGACTGACGGTTGGGTTTCTTCTACTTGTGGCTCAGCGGCTTTTTCGTATACCAGCGCTTCAGACGTTGCAACCTCATTAATCACGGGTTGTTCGTCACTAAGGTCTTCTATTTTTTCAGGTGCATTGACTTGTACGACAATTGTTTTAGTGGTTTTGTTGTGAGCTCCATCTTCAGCAGTAATGATGACATCGTGTGAACCTACTTGCTGGTTGGAAAAGTCGCTGGCAGTTAGTTTGACAGTCTTATCGACATTGTCAGTTGCAGTTACGCCCTCAAGGACATTAATTGGCTGACCTTGAGTAATCACCCAATTTTTTTGCCCGTTGATGACAGGTGGTTCACTGTCTTTTTTTTCAGTGATAACTGTTTCTTTTGTGACTTCTTTGGCTGTTAATTCTTTTTTTTGAATATAGGATAAGGTTCCGGCAAGGCTCATGACAATTGCTAAAGCTACGCCACTAATTAGAATGTTTTTTTTCATCGTAAATCCCTCCACAAATAGTTAATGGTGACATTTTTTTGTCGACAAAAAAGAGCAATCACATTTTTTACAAGACTATAATAATAAAAAAACAAAAAAATGTGAAGTGTTATTTTTTGAATTTTTTTTGAAATTTTTTAGAGAAATGAGAGAGCGTTATAAGTTAGCAATTGTATCGGTCTTATTAAACACTAACGTGGTTTCAACCACACTAGAGTGCCATTTTTTAGGTATTTTCACTTAGGCTAAAAACCTGTTAAATTTAAGGAGAGAAAGATGGAGATATGGAAGTGGGAATCAGTTTTTATTATAAAAAGGGAGGTTAGTAGATGGAATGGTTTACTCTAGAGCAAATTGATCAGCAGACGGTTGCAATTAGTGAATATGGCCATTGGGAAAAGGTCCGCTCTTTTTTATTAATAGGGCAGAAAGAGGCGTTGCTAATTGATACGGGATTGGGAATTGGGTCTATAAAAGAGGTGGTCGACCGCTTAACAGATCTGCCTGTAAGAGTTGTCCTAACCCATGTTCATTGGGATCATATCGGCGGGGTAGGAGAGTTTGATAATTGTTATGTCCATCCCTTAGATCGTGAGTGGTTGGAACAGGGGATTCCTGTCTGGGACACTGCTAGTGTTCGCAAAGAATTAATGAGGGAGTTATCCCAGCCCCTGCCAGCTGAATTTGATATCAGCCGTTTTGAGTTGTTCCAAGGTCGTCCCACGGGGCATTTGTTAGATGGCATGGTGATTGATTTAGGTGAGCGAAAGGTTCGCGTGATTCACACGCCAGGGCATTCACCGGGCCATGTATCATTTATTGATGACAATGGTTATCTTTTTCCGGGAGACTGCTTGTATAGCTCAGAAACACCTGTCTATAGTAATTATCCTTCAACTAGTCCTCAAGACTTGGTGATGACTTTGGAAAAATTAGGAAATCAGCCAGATGTTCGCCGGATTTTTGGTTCTCATAATCAGTTAGAGATACAGGTAAGTTCACAAGAGTTATTAGCCAGTGTTAATTATTTGAGAGTCAATGACCTAGTGAGGCACGGAACAGGTCTCCATAACTTTAAAGCCTTTAGTTTGCTATTTTAGTTTGGAATCAAAAGTTAGATAGTGATTATGAGGATTAAAAAAAACTTGAGCCCCGTGTCATATCACGAAGCTCAAGTTTTTTTTCAATTAGTTTAATCTTTTCGAGATAACGGCTTTGCCACCAACTAGAACTTGTTTTAAGTGGCGGTCTGTGGCTGTCAGTTTAACAAAGATTTGGCCGGATTGATCTAAAGTTTGGCGTCCTTGCTTAAATTCATAAGATGTATCGTCAGTTCGTGTTTCTTGGAACAAATAACAGGCCAAGGCACCATTTGATGTGCCTGTGGCGTATTCTTCATCGATACCAACGTAAGGGGCGAAGTTGCGGCAGTTGATTGTTAGCTGGTTGTCTTCAACTGCGAAGACGTGATAACCGATAATATCCAGTGTTTCAGAGATCAGGCTAATGGCTTTGAAATCTGGGCTGATTTTCTCCAGTAACTGGCTGTTTTTAAGAGGTATCATTAAATCCTTTAAGCCAGTTGAGACAATTTTCAAAGGATAATTGTCAGCGAAATCAGAGGCAACCAACCCTAAAGAGTTGGCAACTTGTTGGGTGTTGGGTTGATCGTCGTAAAAGATTGGTAAGGGTTGTTCCATAAAAACTGTCTCATCTTGAGAAATTTTTATGCTTAAATGACCAGCCAATGTTTCCATCCCGTAAGTCCCAGCAGTCAGTTGTGCCAGCTGTTTTAAGAGGCTAAAGGCAGCAATCGTGGCATGGCCACATAAAGGGACTTCAGCTAATGGCGTAAAATAGCGTAAGTGGAACTTTCTTTCATTTGTTCTTTTGACAAAGGCCGTTTCTGAGTAGCCTAAGTCAGCGGCTATCCCTTGCATTTCCGCAGGTAACAGCTCTTCCTCTGGTGCCAACAATCTCACGCCAGCAAGGTTGCCGCCATGGCCGTTATAAGTGAAACTGCTAACTTCGTATAAAGTTGTCATAGGCTCCCCCTTTTTAATTAAATAATAGATTAAATCGAGTCGTAAAGCGTCATACTAGGAACAATTTGTTTATGGACAAAAGGTGCCGATGGATGAGCTGTTCTATCTAGTAAGGTGTCGACTGCTAGTTCTCCCATGAAGGTTAAGTCAGTGGCCACATTGGTGATCTTTGGTTGTGACATGCGAGTGAATTCCGTATTGTCAAAACAAATAATCGCAATATCCTTAGGAATGATTAAACCTTTTGATTGGAGATAGGAATTTAACATAAAAGCGAGCCCAGAGTTGGCGCAAAACCAAGCATCTGGCTGAGTCTTTAGTTGGTTTAGCTTTGTAAATAAAGCGCCTTGGCTCTCCTCAATCTCGGTAATGATAAACTCTGAAGCAAAGGGCAGTGAAAAGTGTTCGAGAGCACGCTTGAAGCCGCGGTAACGCTCTAAATAGCTAGGTGAAAAAGTAATGTCACCGATGAAACCGATGGTCTGGTACTGATGTTCATGCAAGAGAGCAACAGCAGAAAAGACACCGTCTGTATTTTTTGTCAAAATGGCATCGGCTGCCAACAAGGGGTCGTGATGATCAACGATGACGGTTGGTAACTGACTGTCAATCAGTTGTTTGATATAGCGGTTGTCGCTGTGTGAAAGGACGATGATACCGTCATAAAGAGTTAGATCAACGGGGATCGTCAGTGTGTCAATATGTTCCTGCCGTATTTCCTGAATAGTTAATTGCCCATTAAGGTCACTGCATTTATCCTGGATACTTTTAACAATCTCACCGAAAAAACTGGTCTGTGACAGGGCGAACTCGGTAGCAAACAAAATAAAGTGTTGCTTAGTCGCCCGTTCCGCATAATGATAGCCCAGTGATGTAGCAGCTGCCATTACATCCTTTTTAGTGGCGTCACTGACGCCTTTTTTATCTCGCAAAGCTTGGGACACCGAATTTTTGGAAATGCCCAAGTGATCTGCGATATCTTGCATGGTTACTTTAGCCAATGGATTCACCTCATGTAATTTTTGTCAGTCATTATAACTCCCATTGTAATGTAAAGATACCAGATAACACAAGCTGGAAAGTCTGGAAATCAGGTATTTAACATTACAAAATAATGAAAAATCATTTGTAATGTTAAGTATGAATGATTTAATCATGTGAAAGATCGTCAAAAAATCCATTGCTAATCCATTTATGACTGATTATTTGTGAAAATTAATCACTTTTCAATTTGTAATTATTTGTAATTGTAGTTAATAATTAATTATATTGTTGACAATCGTAATGGCAGGTGCTAAACTTTTGGGTGTAAGATAGAAACCGTTTACTTAAATAGGAGGGTCAAGAATATGAAACGAATGAAATGGCTAATTGGCTTGTCAACAGCGTTGTTGTGTGGCGTGTTACTAACTGGCTGCGGCACTAAAAAAGAAACTAATACAGAGGGGAAAACAAAAGTCACCTTTTGGGCAGCCCCAAATCCTACTCAATTAAAGTATTGGGAAGAGATGGCAACTGAATTTGGTAAGAGTCAGTCAGATATTGTAGTGGAAGTCTCTCAAATGAAGGAGAGTCCGTCATCTGAAGCAACGATTCAGTCAGCCATCGCTTCAAAGACGGCACCGACATTATCAGAAAATATTAACCGAAGTTTTGCGGCACAGTTAGCTGCTAGCGAGGCGATCTTACCGATTGACCAGCAAAAAGGATTTGATGACATTGTTAAAGGGCGAAACATGACCAAAACAATTGACAGTTGGCAGTTTTCAGATGGCGATCAATTTGTTCTCCCTGTCTATTCTAATCCGATTCTATTTGCATGGAATTTAGAATTACTGAAGGAGTTAGGTTACAATGAGCCACCTAAAACCTATTCTGAGTTGTTGGAAGTAGGCAAAAAGTTAAAAGATAAACATCCAGATAAAGTGATGTGGGCCAAAAAAGACTTAGCTGACCCAACGGCGTGGATGCGCTGGTTTGATTTCTTCCCCCTGTATAATGCTGCCAGTGAAGGCAACAGTTTTGTTGAGGCCAACAAGGTGTCGGCTGATGATGAGTCAGTTGAAGATGTGTTAACACTAGTCAGCAAGTTACAAAAAGAAGACTTATTGCTAACAGGTGAGTCAACGGATCCCTTTGAAAATGGTGTTAGTTTGATGAGTGATATAGGCCCGTGGACCTTCCCGAACTGGGCGGAAAAGTATCCAGAGCTGACATATGGCGAAGGCTATACTATTGCAACACCTGTCGTTCCCGATCGTTTAAAAGATGCTGAAACGGTTTCTACCTATGCGGATGCCAAAGGGATTGTGATGTATGCCCAAGCTGGCGAAGAGGAACAAGTAGCAGCGATGAAATTCCTGGAGTTTGTTTACGGTGATGAGACTCATGATGCGAAGTTTCTTGAAGTGACAAGTTTAATTCCTGCTCGTGATGATGCAACGGAAAATGCTGCTTTTAAAGAGTATTTTAAGGCTCATCCGGAGATGGCTACTTACGCAGAGAATGTGCCATACGCAGTTCCAGCCATGGATAATGAATTGTACAATGATATTCAACAAACATTTGGTGAACAGACCTGGGTACCTGTCGTTCGTGGGGAAAAAGCACCGGCAAAAGCTTGGAGTGAAGGTAAAAAAGCGATTGAAGGAGTGCTTCCTTAATGAAGAAGCAAAACAATAAATTGGGCTGGTTATTTACCAGTCCTTATCTCATTTTTACGTTGATTTTTTTCCTATTACCCTTATTGTGGTCAGTCTGGTTGGCTGTCACCGACTGGAATATGATTTCTCCCAGGATTAATTTTGTGGGGCTGGATAATTTTATTGCCGCCTTTAAGAATCCTGCTATTCAAGCTGCCTTTGTGGTGACGTATAAGTTTTTATTAGTGTTTGTACCCTTAGCTTTGGCCCTGTCCATGATGATTGCCTTATTGGTCAATAGCTTGCCTAAGCTAAAGGGGCTTTACATGGTGGCCTTTTTCCTGCCTTATTTATCAAGTGGGGTGGTGACTTCTCTGATTGTCAAAGGTCTTTTATCTTATAATGGTCCTTTGAACACCTACCTGAGGGAGCAGTGGGGAATGAATATTGACTGGCTTGGGAATCCCGGAACCTCAATTTTTATTGTTTCTTTAATGATTGCCTGGAAGATGTCGGGTTATTACGGCCTCATTTTAATATCAGGTCTAACTAGTATTAATCAGGAAATTTATGAAGCTGCCGCCATTGATGGGGCATCAAAATGGACAACTTTTTGGAAGATAACCTTTCCGATGCTTTATCCTGCCTTTTTTACCGTCACTGTTTTAGCAGTGGGGATTAGTTTTGGAATCTTTACCGAAGTGTATCAGTTAACCGGAGGCGGCCCTAATTTTGCCACTAATACTTGGCAAATGGAGATTTATAATCAAGCCTTTGTTAATTTGAAATCGGGGTATGCCTCGGCGATTGCTTTGATGGCCGCGGTAGTGACCTTCGCCTCGATTGGCGTGATTCGAACGATGTTAGAGAAATGGGGAGAACGAAATGGTTGGTCATAAATTGAGTAAGAGGAGTCTTGTTTTACGTTATGGTCTCACAACAGCGGTTATGTTAATCATGATTTTTCCGTTTATTTATCTGGTGATGCATTCTTTTGCTGACTGGGATCAGGTCGATCGTCAAATTATTCCCTCATCCTTTAGTTTGCGTTCCTGGACTTGGTTGTTTGGTGATTCGTCGATCTCAGCCGATGCCCCGTGGTTAGGTGCTTTTATCAACACGATTATTGTGGCGACCATTGCTACTTTCCTGATGTTGGCGTTTGCTTTAATGGTGGCTTATGCCCTTGCGAAAATTGAGTTTAAAGGTAAAAAAATGGTTAATAATTTTATCCTTTTTCAAATGTTTTTCCCAGCGATTATCTTGTTGATTCCGCAATTCTTAATGGTGACAAAAGTTGGCTTGTTGGATTCTTACGCAGGGATGATTATTCCAACGGCTCTTAGTCTTTGGGCGATCTTTATGTACACTAACTTTTTTAAAGCTATCCCCGATACGTTAATCGAGGCCGCGAAATTAGATGGAGCAAATGATTTAACGATTCTATTTAAAATCGTTCTGCCAATGTCACGCTCAATTACGACAGTGATTTTCCTCTTTTTATACACAGATCGCTGGACTAATCTTTTGTGGGACATGATTGTCTCGAAGAGTGATGAGACCGTCACATTAAATGTCTTAATTTCCCAAATGTTTGGCCCCTATGCCACGTATCCGGGGCCGATGTATGCCGCTTCGGTGGTGCTAACCTTACCTTTAATTGTTTTATTTTTACTTTTTTCAAAACAATTCCAAAAAGGTATGCAATTTACCTTGAAGTAACATCCATCTATTGGGTTGAGTATGTTAGATGATGTAGCTAGTAAGCCTAGTTTATGGCTGGCTTATAAAATTTTAGAGAGCAGGAACTTAAATGACTATTTACCGTTACAAAGAAAATCCGCTGATTACCCCCTTAGATGTACCGCCTTTACATGAAGGATTTGAGGTGATTGGCGCGTTTAATGCTGGTGTTGCCAAATATAAGAATGAGACTATCTTGCTATTGCGAGTGGCTGAACGCCCTATTAGTGAGGATCCCCAAGTGATTAAGGCGCCGGTCTATGACTGCCAGACTGAAGAGTTAGTGATTCACCGCTTTAATCGTAGCGATGAGACCTATGATTTTGAAGACCCACGAATGATTCGGGCTAAGGTCAAAATGGATGGTTTTTCTTTCCTAACCTCCTTGTCCTATATTCGAATTGCCCGAAGTCAGGATGGTCACAACTTTACAATTGATGATCAAGCCTTTATTTATCCCTCAAACCGTTACCAAACCTACGGCGTGGAAGATGCTCGCTGTACTCAAATAGGCGATGACTATTACATTAATTTTAGTTCTGTCTCTGAAATGGGGGTCTGCGATTCTCTGGTTGTGACGAAAGACTTTGTTACCTACCAAGATAAGGGAAATATTTTCGCTCCTGAAAATAAAGATGTGTTGCTTTTCCCGGAAAAAATCAATGGGAAATACTACGCTCTTCATCGCCCGTCTTTAAAAAGTATCGGTAACTACGATATCTGGATCGCCTCTTCGCCTGATTTAGAGGTTTGGGGTAACCACCACCACTTATTAGGTGTGCGCCCAGAAAAGTGGGACAGTGGTCGAATAGGCGGTGGTCTAGTGCCCATCAAAACTGCTAAAGGGTGGTTGGAAATTTACCATGGGGCAACGGCAGAGCATCGTTACTGTATGGGAGCCGCTCTCTTGGATTTAGACGATCCAACAATCGTATTGGCCCGGACTGAAACGCCAATTATGGAACCAGAGGAAGACTATGAGAAAAAAGGTTTCTTTGGTGATGTGGTATTTGGCTGTGGTGGTATTTTTGAAGGGGATACCTTGATTATGTATTACGGTGTTGCGGATACCTCTATGGCTGGCTGTGAAATCAAGATTTCAGATATTTTGACTCAGCTTGAAGCAGAGAGTAACACGTAAGCTGATAATTAATAGAGCACTTATAGCAGATAATCGTTAAAAAAATGCGGGAGGGACTTTTTGTCCTATCCTGTTTTTTTGGTATAATAACCCAAAAGGGGGATTGACTAATGAGTTATACCAACACATTTATTGTAGTCTCAGAGGACACGAAGGCTGAAAAAGGGTTGGTGCCACCAACTAAAGCGACACCTACCATAGCGCAACTGCAATTTGAGATGATTAGTAGGGCTCCTTATACGTATACACAAGCAGACCTTGATTTTGCTTGTTATGTGAAAAAGAAAGGGTTAGTATTCTTTGATGAAGCACAACGTCAGGCAGAGTGGCAACAGTTTTTTGCAAAACCTAGAGCCTGTTTACGAACCTCACCATTAGTCAAAACCTATGGCTGGGGAATTCATTACGACAAAGAAGGCAAGTTAATGATCTATGGAAGGGAGACGCCTGATTATCAGCAGCTCTCTCAAAAGGAACACATTGAAAAAGGCATGCGTGTTAGCCGAAAAAAATAAACCAACTAAAACAGAGCCAATCTGCTTAGGGGCTTGCTCTATTTTAGTTGCTAGATTTTTTGTATAATGAATATAAAGAGAGAAAGAAGGACTTATAATGACATCACATGAGATTTATTTAACACGTTGCATCGAGCTTTCTCAACAAGCCCGAGATCACGGAAATACACCTTTTGGCGCGCTATTGGTGGATCAGCATGGGGAGATAATTTTGGAACAGGAGAACATTGAAATTACCGAAAAAGTCTGTACGGGCCATGCCGAAACCACCTTGGTTCAACGAGCCTCACACTTGTACAGTAAAGAGGAACTGGCTTCTTGTGTCCTTTATACGACAGCGGAACCTTGTGCCATGTGTACAGGAGCCATTTATTGGTCCAATGTAGGGACAATTGTTTATGGCATGACCGAAAAACGTTTATTGACTTTAACAGGTGACGATGATCAAAATCCAACCTTCGATTTACCTTGTCGTGAGGTCTTGGCACGTGGCCAGAAAGAGGTGACGGTGATTGGGCCTTTTCCGGAACTTGAGTTGGCGATTGCCGCAGTTCATCAGGGGTATTGGGGATAAAGATCATCAAGGAAGGGCAATCTGATTTGGGAAATTAATAGGCAAAATCAAAGGTGAGAGAGTTGATTATTGGGAAGCAAAAGACGCTGCCACGAATTTGATGGCAGTGTCTTAGGGGGGATACGAATGATGTGGCGCCTGTTTTTTATTCAAACAATAACCGTTTTTTTGCCTTACAATTTAACAAAGAGATGAGTGAAGGGAAGCTATCACAATTTAAAGACTCACTTTTTTTGGCGATACCTCAGCACTTACAGACTGGCAATTGGTCGCTAGTGTGACGGGGGAGTAGTTTGGAGCAGAAGGACTTACTCAAATTGATCAAAAAGGTGGCTATTTGTATCTGGATGAGTTGTTATTGGAGATTGAGTCAACAAAAGATCAGATGGTATACACTCACGAGTTATCCGATAAAAAATTCCTGTATCAGATGATGGTAACCGATAAAGGAGTAACAATCTTACCGAGTTACAAGATCGAACAAAAGAAAGGGGAAAGGATTACTGGCGGGAATTTGGCTCCGATTGAGCTAGTCCGAAATGACAACGACAAGATGACCATAAAAAAATGTTAGGTGATTGGCAGTCGGTAGAAGATGATTACCCGGCATATACGTGTCCGGGCGACGGATGAAATAAATGCAGTGGATGTTTATGTCACACAAACCAGTGAAGCCGACAGGTTAACCTTTGAGCTAGAGACCCACGAAAACCTCACTTTTTTAAATGAGGAGCAGTCGCTGAGATATGTGTTCAGTTACTATGAAAAGGAGCGGTGGATCTTTTATAGTGGGAACGCAAATCCAGAAGCGACAGGTACGGGGCGTCCTTACATTCTTAAGCAGTGAAGTCTAACAGCTGATTGATATACCCCAAAATCAAAGAGGTGATAAACTTAATCCTAAAGTTTATCACCTCTTTATGAATGTAAGCTCTTCAACAGATAGGTAGCGTTAAGGAATATTTAATGAAAAATCGTGTTTATTGATAGTCAACTGGCAGTATTTTCAATACAATGTTTTGATTCCTGTTGTCCTAGGTCTTTTCAATTTTTGCTGATAACTCGTCTAAGAAAAATTTGGCTTTTTCGTTTGATTAAAGCGGCTTAGACCTGATGATATATATCGAAAAAACAGCTAAAAGACACTGTCTGTCTTCTAGCATGATTTTCTCGTTCTGAAGTTAAGTGATATTACAGTGTGCTTCTGGAAGGACTGAATTAGATTCAGTCCATGACTTCATCACGCAAGATACCGTATTTAACCGAATCGTAAAAGCAATCTTGCCAAAATCGAACTTGACGAATCACTCCTTCTTTGGTCATGCCGCTCTTTTCGCCAATTTTTTGCATACCTATATTTCCAGACCAGGTAGTAAAACCAATATGTGGTAAAGCGGGATGCTGTTGAAATAACTCTTTGATCCAAAGAGACAAGGCAACATGTCCAATCCCTTTCCCCCAGTTGTGAGAGTCGTAAATTAAGAGGCCAATTTCAAGCCATTGCTTAAGCCTCCCGTCTACCCAATAAGCGGTGACCATGCCGACAGTTTGATTGTCAGCCATAATCAATTTTCGGTGTGGATTATCAATGGAATCCTTACCAAAGCCAGTAGAGAAAGCTTCCCAGCTTAAAAGCGGGTCTTCGAAATATGGTCCGTCGTATTCTTTCCATGTTAAATCTGCAGAGGGACCATAACTGATCTCCCATACATGCTGTAAATCTTGTTCTTTAATTTCTTTTAAATAAATTCTTGTCATAAAAAATCTCCTAAGTGTTATTGAAGCTGCTGAAAAACGAAGATATTCCTATCGTTTTCTTCTTTAGAGATAAA
>NZ_CAUQJB010000050.1:0-24124 GCF_963518325.1 uncultured Vagococcus sp.
CTAATTTTCCATCAGGACTTTTAACATTAATTTCTTTCGTAACTGTAACTACTTTCCCTGGCATGCTTGAAGTATTCCCTAAGTGTTTGGCGCCATTTGCTCCCCAAGGTTTATCATAAATTCCCCCAGGTTTTAGCGTCCCACCATAAAGTACACTGGTTGTTGATAGTATCGTAGTATAGTTTGGTACATTTTCTTCCTTCAAAACCCTTATGGCAAAACTAGGTGGAAAATCATTGATATGTGTTATTTTAACAACTTGACCATACGTTGGAGCATGTATAAAATATCCGTCACCTATTGCGATAGCTACATGTGAAGTATTGCCTCTTGGACCGAAAAAGTACAAATCCCCAGCCTTGGCCTGACTAACTGCTATTTGCGTTCCAGCACTCTCTTGCGCAACAGTATTATTACCAAGATCTCCTCCCTTAACTTTGTTAAAAACAAAATAAGTCAACCCAGAACAATCAAAAGCATTTGGACCTCTTCTTTTACCCGCTTCTTGGGTGTATGGCTTACCTAAATGTCTCTTGGCCTCCGCCACAATAGCTTCTCTTTCATTTGTTACCGCATTAACCTCTGCGCTTCTTAGTAAAGCGGGATAGACGACAGCAACTAACAACAACGAGCATAACAATACTTTAAATATTTTTTTCAATAGAAAAACTCCTCTCCTTATTGTGATCGAATTCACAATAAAAGGATTATACCACGTCCTAAATTTTAACTATATTATTTTCATTTATGAAAACAATTAATCTGTAAAGAAATACTAATAGTTATTCATTTATGAAAATTTATAAACAAAACAGCCAACTCGGGGTATCATTAAACTACTATCATTCCATTTCTTTCTTTCGTAAATTAAGTTAATGTTTTATGATAGAAACAGCCAGAACCCAATACCCCTCGGGCTGTCTATTTTATCTTAATGAAAATACACAAAAAAGCCATGACCTCAACTGAGAATCATGGCTTTAACTTTACATATTCATACTAGGCAAATCTTTGAAAAAACTCTTTGCAGCATGATTCAACATCTCAAAAGCCTCGGTGAACTTCCCCTCTGAGTATAACCGTTCGGATTCTTCTTGGTCACTTAAAAAAATGTTAACCCTATCTTCCTGAGTTAATTCTTTCTGACTCAAGTTGTCCACTCTCCTTTTAGGTAATTTACCAGCATTTAAGCAACGTTGGAACGCAACTACAAACGGTGGACCGGCAAGACCATCCACTTTCATACCTAGCCATTTTGCATCGCTCTAATTAAATCAGAGCCTTGTAAAGAAAGGTCAAACTGAGCAGAGTGAATAAATTAATTATTAACTGACTTAAACTGATGGCTAATAATCTCATCACGAATCACACAACTAAAACACTCCTGAGCTCTTCTAGTTGTCTCAAGCCCCAATAACCATCTACAACTAAAATAGTCATCTGCGGTTTGTTTTCTCCACCAGGAATAATGATGCCATTTTCTGCTAGTCTGTAATAGTGAACTGGCAGTCCTGAATAATCGCCCATCCATACCCTTTTGACAGAATATACGCTGACCTTTTTCCTCCCAACAAGATGATTAACATTTCATTGATGAGCCGCAACATTAAAATGAAAATAAGTTATACCTAAATAGCTCACAATATCATAATAACTCATTTGAAACACAAAATGTGGCACAGTTTTTTGCGATATTGCGATATATGGTAACCATTTTTTGACTAAAAGACTACCTTATATTGAGTTTAGTACTTTATAGATCGTTCTCCTTCAAGTCTCATTGTTAGCCTCCCTCTAATTATTCCGAAGAACGAAGAATCACGTTTCTTATTTATTTTATTTTTGCTATAATTAATCAACGATTTCAAATTAAGGAGATTAAAAATGTACTATAAAATACTTTTAAACCCCAAAAATAATAAGTCAATGCTTGGTATCTCAGGTTTCGCAATTCTTGCTTTGCCTATTGCTTCCAGTCAGGGTCAATTGAAACCTTTTCTAATTGCATATATCTTCGTCGTTATTTTCTTGTTTTACCACTCAAAATCAACGTTACAATTCTATACAGATAAATATGTCCTCAAAACTCTTTTAAAAGAACAGTCTTTTAATAAAGACACTCATTATATTAAACTGTGGGGTGACAGCGCCAACCATAGCGACCGATTAGATAGAAGTTATTTATTAATAATAAACAACAAAGTTTTACATACAAGAGAAAAAGAAATCCCAATGTCAATGACTAGTAATCAATATGCTAATATTCAAAAAAAGCTGATTGACCTTGCCGAAGTCTAACTGATCCCTTCCTATTATCCAGCGTATTACCATACCATTCATTTGCTCGTAAGCTTCCATGTCCTTGCGTATACGCTCAAGCTCCCTAGCTGATACCTCATACTCAATTTTGCAATTGGCCCATTCAGCACCGCACCAATCACCATCATTATCGTTAAACACAAAGTCCTTGCTAACTCAATCAGTTCTTCTCTAAGTTGTTCTGATAACATCATAGTCATTTTCACACTCGCCTTCTTAATCTTCTAGGTATTAGTAATCTATTTGTTGGATTTTCTTTATGACTAACTTGTAAATGTTTTATTTCTATCTCATCATGTATAATCTTAGTTAAAAGAGGTGTAAGATATGCAAGAAAAGAAATGGTACAAGAAAAAAGTCTTTTATATCCCTGTAGCTATAATTTTAGGTTTACTAGGGGCTGGAGCGAGTTACGCCACTCTCTTAGATAAAGACGTTGACGACGAACTCAATCCTGATTACTACAACGGAATTGATCAAGACTTATTTAAGAAAGAATGGCTTTAGACACACTTATGTGACCAAGGATAAGAAGGAAGTAGCAGAAAGCTTTGCTAAATATGTCAATTTTTAAAAATGTCAACATGATATTTATAAATAACGTCCAAACCCTTGGAACACCAAACATAAATGCATTTTCTGAGATTATGATTTCTACTCCCGCCGCCTCCATTCGGGCAACCGGATCGAGTAGCATCTTGAAGAAACCCTTGAGAAATCAGGGTTTCTTTTTTTCTAAAAAAGTTTTTAAACAAAAATCATAGCCCCTCTGATTAAAAGCTTATCTCAAGCCACTAAACTGACCGTTCAAGCCTATTTTTAGTCCGTTTAGGAGATTCATATGACAAAATCATCCCAATAACCTATGATGTATTTATAAAGTTAGGAGGGTAATATTATGTTTGAATACAAAAGTGAAGTCTTAGAAACATCCTTTAAATGGGGAAAAGACAGTGCCAGTGAAAAAGACTTGGTTCAACTTGACCAGCTCATCAACACACGAGCTAAGGAAGGTTGGGAGCTTGCTACCCATGGTTACATGCCAAATGTTACAGCAACACGAAGTGCGTTTTTGATTACCTTTAAAAAACCCGTTTAATCATCTGTCAAAATAGTAAAAAAGGGAATTGGCATTGTGTCCACCTCCCTTTTTGCTGTTCTCTTGTTTTCAGATCATGCTCATCTATATTCAGATACTTCCTTAAAAACCATGGAGAGCCTGATAATCATCCAGCACTTGTTTAAATTCTCCTTGGTAAATTTTGAATAGCTTAACTCGTTTCCCCGTTACCATCACAAGGATTGGATAGTGAATGATTGTTGTTTTTGTAATAGTTGGTAGCACTTTAAATTCAATACTTCTAATCTGATTCGCATCTATAGTTACGGATGTAAACAGCTTTTTCAAAAATATTACACTGGTGTAAAAAATTAGATAATGATGTTTAAAGCGCCTTATTACATACCAGCCCACTAATAATAAAATAACACTTATTGAAAAAAGTAGGGTCTTCGCAAAAACAAAATTAGCCACTAAACCAATAATTAATCCAATTAAAATAAAAGTTAATCCACTCATATCATTATCAGCTTTAACTTTATACAAATCCTTACCAAACCTCTCAACCATTCTCTCTCCTCCTATTATTACAGTCTAACAAAAGTCTTTTTTTCTGACAATTATATAACACTATTATCAATAAAAATAACACTAATCGCCTCATTCAAAGAACCGTTAACTAGAGAAATTACAGATTTTCACAAATTTAATACTTTGGAAGCAATACAATTCATGATAAGATGTTGTTAGATACTAATTCAAAGGCTTCATGGAACGATAAACTTTTTTTCAAAGGAGGACATGCCATGAATCTGACCAGAATTTACTCACTCTTTCTGACCCATCAGGATATAGAGGCTAAAAAAATACTCACTGATTATCTGATATCCGATAATCAAGCAAAACAAAATATCCAAGTCTATTTAAATGCGGCGCTCGAACGAGCTGACTCGATTGATGCACTTGAGGCGATTGATCTCTTTAGTCATTTTTCGGATTTGAAATTGGTCTCAATAGACAATGGTGGCACCGTTGAGGACTTCCAATCAACAGTAATTAATCTTGAGGACTTAGAAATCTATAATCGATGTGGACGTCGCGAATTTAAGCAAATACTTAGTCCTCTGAAAATTTCATTCTATAATGAGCTGACAGGCTTAAAGGTGGAGGCCGATTTACATACAATCAGCTCAATATTGGAAGTAGTCCCATAAGTGACACTTAGAAACGGCTGGACATTTCTAAGCTATCACTTTCAAAGCCCAGTAGATTACCTATTGTCTGATTATCAAATAGCAGTATTTAGAAGGAACAAGAAAGTTGTTTTATCTAAAACCGTTCGTTTAACGAACGGTTTACCCGTTTAACTTAAAATAAATATTGCAATTGGTTACTAACATCACAAAAAACCAAATGAAAAGTTATCGCTATCATCGTTAGTAACGAATTGCTAATATAAAAACGGTTGGAATTAAGTCATCTTCTAACTCACATCACCTTAATTCCAACCGTTATTTTTTTTACAGAGAGACTAAACTTTGTGTCCAACCTCTTTTAATTCACCAAAAACAAAGGTTAAATCAATGCCAAGATTATTCTAACTTGTCAATCTTTTCTGTTAATAAATCCAGTGGAACGAAATCTTCAAATTAGCCTATGGGTTGTATCAATTCATTATAACTTTCGAATCTCTGCTAACTTTTCTTCCACTAGTTTTAAGACGTATTCTCGTGCCAAAGGGTCTTCCACAAAATCATGGCGGTCTCCATCTATTTGAATTTTAGGACTTTCATTATATTCTTCGAACCATTGATCGTATCGACGGTTCAGCTCTTTATAATAATCATATAGAGTCGGATCATAAGACAACTGTTCAAACTCACGCCCTCTTTTTTCAATCCGTTCTAACATCTTATCAAAAGAAATTTTAATATGAACCAATAGATCTGGGTGTTTTTTTTGTGCAGCAAAAGGTAACTCTACCATCATATTGTCCAATAACTCATCGTAGACATTCACTTCTATTTCAGATGCACGGCCGAGATCGGCATTTAAATGAAACAATAATGAATCTTCATAGATTGACCGATCCAATACATTATCCTCCTCTTGCATCGCTTGTTTAATGCTAGCAAATCGTTTATTTAAAAAATAAATTTGCAATAGAAACGCATATTTATTTGGTTCAGCATAAAAAAGCGGTAAAACTTCGTTATTGTCTACAGACTCATAAAATGCCTGACTCCCCAATCTTTCTGCAATCATTTCTGTTAAACTTGATTTTCCTGCACCAATTGTGCCTGCTAGTACTATCACGCTCATTGCCCCCAACTTCCAATCAATATATAGTGTTTTTTATTACCTTAACCATATTAACATACTATATAGAGTGTTTGTCAAAAGAAAACTATTAGTTGTTGATTGTTTATTTTTAAAAGTTAATTTCCTTGGCCTTCAGCATCCAACTGTCGATTCAATAACTCCGAAGCTACATACATGATCAGGCCATAGCCGATTAAGAAAATCGGTAAAACTTGCATGCCCAATAAGGGGACTAGAAAACCAAATAATGGGGGCAAAACCACCGACCCGGTATAAGCAATTGCCATTTGGATGCCCATAATTTGTTGAGCAATCTGCTGGCCAAAACGTTCTGGTGTTTCATGCAACATGGCAGGATAGATTGGCGCACATCCAAAACCAATTAGACAAATACCTAACAATAGAAAAAGATAGCTTGTGGATACAATAAGTGTCAAGGCACCTGACACAATCATAACTTGACCAATTCGGATCAATTGCCGGTTATTCAAGATCATTGAAACAAACCCAGAAATCAGCCGTCCAAACATAATAAAGCCAAAAAAACCCGATACGGCCATGGCAGCTTTGGCACTATCAATCCCCTTAACGTTAATTAAATAACTACTTGACCAAAGTCCCATTGTTGCTTCAACTCCGATATATAAAAAGAAAGCATAGAGAGCAAGTCGGACTTTTTTTAATGTGATCAAAGAGGTTAGCTTAATCGATTCTTCTTTATGATGCTCAACATTTCTTTTTTTCTCCTTTCCACGCCACATAGGTAAGGTGATGACTAACACAATAGCCAATATAAATTGGATGATTGAAACAACTAAATAACCCACTCGCCAAGATCGATCCTGTGATAAAACTTGAGACATAATCAGCGGACTAGTTAGAGCCCCAATTCCCCAAAAACTGTGAAGCCAGTTCATGTGATGAGCCTGATAATTTTCGGCCACATATTCATTTAAAGCCGCATCAACTGCACCTGCACCCAGCCCTAATGGAATAGCAGCTGCCAAGATCCAGATAAAACTTGGAGCTAAATAAAAGCCCAACAAAGCCGTAGCTGTCCCCAAAACACTCACCGCAGTCAGCTTTCCTGTTCCAAATCTGCGAATTAGTTTGCCACTAAAAAAACTAGAGGTAATCGTTCCAAAAGAAATTGTCATCGAGACTAATCCGGCATAACTTTGAGGCACCCCTAAATCCCGGTACATCTCCGGCCATCCAACCCCTAATAATGAATCGGGCAAACCTAAACTAATAAACGTAACATAAATGATACTTAAAAATAACGTCGCCATCCAATACCTGCTTTCTTCTGTATGATAATTAGTCTTTTAATACCTGAATTGCCAAGGTGGTGACACCTGTGAGATAGTCCTCTTTAAAACTCTTTAAACAGATAATCTCCGGCAACTTCACTTGATCAAACAAATCAAGTAATTCCTTACGGATGGCAAGCTCTTCCTGAAGTAGCTTGCCATAAATAACAATCCGATGAGGATCATAAGCAACCATCATAGTAACAATGGTTTGGCTGATATTCATCATCAAGACATCAGGATTTTTTCCCACTGCCTGCCAGTTAGCTAAGAGAGGCAATAAATTAACTTCTCCAACAATTCCGTTAGCACCATGAACTATCCGATCGTGGAGAAAAACGGCGCTGCCAGGTGGATAATTATCAGGATAATAGAGGGCGACCACCGTTTCTGATTGAATTTTTTGAGTGTGACAATAACCAAGTAAAACAGCATTGACATCATTTTCAATCGTGACTGGTAGCCCACAAGTTTCCTTCAAATAGGATCGCAAGTAGCTGCCTTTCAATAACATAAAGTCACTCATTTTAATCTGTCCAGCTATTTCAACACCAGGTAAACCAATCGCCACTTGTTGCAAATTAGGGTACTTACTTTTAGCTACTTGAATTAAATCAGCAAACTCCTCCTTTGCAACTTGTTGAAATTCAACTTGCCACTGTTCCTGTATCTCGCCAGCTAAATTGCAAATCGTAAATTCAGCCATATCCATTGTCACTTTTTGATACAAACAAATGGCTAAAACAAGTTGATAATCATAATTATAGATAAAACGACTGGCAGGTCTGCCACCGGTTGGCGAAGGATGGGTGAGTTGACTTACTTCACCACGCGCCATTAGCTGTTTGATTATGGCGTTAACCGTTACGACACTTAGCCCACTTAATTTCGCCAGTTCAGGTTTAGTAAGTCCTTGATCTGCCTGCAATAGCTCTCTAACTTGCTTCAAATTCAATTCTCGCATTAATTGCGGCTTACCTGTTTTCATGTTACCTCCATTTATAAACTTTATTAATAAAGTTTCTTTACTAAGATAATACCTTCTGTAGTTACTCTTGTCAATCATCTTTTCTGACAACTAACAGAATAATCATTAGCCTGAACCTCACAACATTCTATAGACTAAGATTTACTCTCATTCTCAATAATGATTTCTATTCAATTATTATGCACGAAATTAAAAACACTACTCCTTCTTTGTGCATATGCAAATAATAAAATAGAAAGATCTAGTTGAATTTTTATTGAGTTTTCACGACCATAATAATCAGCAATAAATGACCTTGCAACAGCTAAATGATTAATGAGCTAACTCGTCTGTGTGTAACCGTTTTTATTTCTGTGTATCGTGTTTACACACTAAAAAAACGAAATTATAACATTATAACGTTATGTAGTATACTTTTATATGAATAACCGCTTGGCACGCTTCTTGCTTATAATAACAGTGGAACTATCAATTTACTTTTGACGTGCTGTTCCCTATTTTTAAGACAGGAGGGGTGTCTGAACTGTTAGGTGGAGCTAACACATGAAATTAATGACGATTTGCTTTAGTCTCTTTTGGAGATTAATAACGCTTTTCGAATTAGGGGGAAAACAAATGAATGGTTTAATGAATTGGATGGAAAAGTACATTTTACCGACTGCAACAAAGATTGGGTCTCAAAAACATTTAGTCGCTTTACGTGATGCCTTTATTGCAACAATGCCTGCCACTATGGCCGGAGCAATTGCTACCTTGCTTAATGCTTTTTTAAGGGATTTTCCTAGAGACTGGGGTTACGATGGTTTTGTTGAGGCAATGACGCCTATCATTGGCATTAATGGATTTGTTTGGACAGGAACACTAGCAATTATGGCCGTTATTTTTTCAATGACACTAGGCTCTAACTTAGCAAAAGCCTATGGTGTCGATCGCTTATCTGGATCTGTCGTTTCATTGGCAGCTTTCTTTATGGGCTTGACTGATTCAGCCCAGGCAGTACTAACCTTGCCAAAAGAACTTGGCAAAGAAGCTGTCGCTATTATCACAGAAGCTGGCGGAACCGTTGCTGTTGATAAAGGCGTTCAAACCATTACTACTGGAGCTTGGGGTTATTTTAACTTCGGTAAACACATGGGTGGTTCTGGCTTATTTACAGCAATGATCTTTGGCTTTATCGCCACGATTATTTTCGCAAAACTCATGCAAAAAAATATTATTATAAAAATGCCCGATTCAGTGCCTCCTGCTGTTTCAAAGGCCTTTGCAGCTATCATTCCAGCAGCTGTGGCACTTTACACGGTTGGTATCATCAACTATACCTTTACAAAAGTTACTGGCCAACGAATGATCGACTGGATTACAGAAACCATTCAAGGACCAATGATTAACTTGTCTCAAGGTTTTGGTGCCGTGATTCTGATTGTCTTCATGGTTCATCTTTTGTGGTTCTTCGGTATCCATGGAACGAACGTCATGTCTCCTATCTTGCAAACTTTATATGGAACAGCCATGACAGAAAATACAAACGCTTTCCAAACCGGACAAAAAATCCCCTATAAATGGGTAGCAGGTAGTTTCGAAGCTTTCGTATGGCCTGGTGGAGCCGGGGTTACTCTAGTCTTAATTATTTCTGTTTTACTCTTATCTAAACGAGCGGATTACTTAACCGTCGGTAAACTTTCAATCGGACCTGGAATTTTCAACATTAACGAACCTGTTATGTTTGGGATGCCCGTTGTTTTGAATCCACTCTTTATGATTCCGTTTATTTTAGCACCAATGGCAACAGCTTCTATCGCTTATGCCGCTACTTTTGCTGGACTAGTTAAGCCCGTAGTGGTTAATGTTTTATGGGTAATGCCTACGATTGTCAGCGGTTTCTTAGCGACAGGTGGTGACTGGCGTGCAATTATTTTAACTTTAGTAAACTTAGTTGTCGCCTTTATCATTTGGGCACCATTTATTATTGCTGCTAACAAGATGGACCCCTCATTAGGTGAAACAGATTAATTTTTCTTAAATTAAACGGTTTCTTTACGATACCCTTAAACTTATAAGACAAAGGAGGGATAATTGTGATGACAAAAAATGGTTTATTCTTAGTTAGCATCGGCCTTATTCTAGTTATGTTAAGCGCCAATGCAAAAACAGGTACCTATGACGGGTTAAGCCTTGTGACCGCTGCTTTTCTGATCTTGTCAGGTGTCGGGTTAATGCTATGGGCAAAGCGTCGAAGAAAAACTAATGACTTAATCAAACAAAACAGCGCTAGTACTTAATAAAAAAAGATTGACGCCATAATCAGCGTCAATCTTTTTTACTTACCTATAAATCGCTCGGGGTATGAACTGCGATAAATTTCACCATCTTATTCGTATAGTTTGCCCAATTATGAGGTTGTGATGACATATAATGCGCTGAATCTCCTGGGTAAAGTTGTTGTTCTGTTCCATCAATAATCAGGGTCAGAATTCCTTCCAGAACATAGATGAACTCTTCCCCTTCATGAGGAGCCGCTTTTACTTGTTCAGTATTGACACTCGGTAACATCTCCACCAACTTCGGCATCATTGCCTTATCTTCTGGGTTATTACTTAGGGACTTATAAATATTTTGATTGATTATTCGCAAGATTGTTTGGTCATAACTACGGGTCACAACTTCTTCTTTAGTAGTAGATTCATCGAAAAAGTAATTAATCGAGACACCTAAGATATCTGCAATTTTGGCCAATTGTTCAACAGCAATGGTGGTAATCCCTCTTTCAAATTGAGAAAGATAACCAATAGATAGATTGGCTTGCTTACTAATATCTTTAAGCGTATATCCACGATCTTTTCTCAGTTTTTTTACGGTTTCTCCAATTGATTCCATCTCGATTTCCCTCTCCCTTGTCAATCACTATTTTAGATTTGTCTATTCATGATTAATTAATAAGATTTCATTCTTACAAATAAAACTATAAAGTACTTTGGGAAAATGTCAACTTTTCATAAACTTTTTAAATATAAATTTCATTAAAATGAAATAATACTTGAAATATTAAAAAAATAGGCTATAATAAACCTATAAACGTGATGCATTCGAAAATTAATTTCATTTAAATGAAACAGACTATTTAACTTGAATTCCCACTGATGAAATTCAAGGTACTTTTATCTTTATTTTAATAACGATTCAGACATTGTTGTTAACTTTTTCACTAAACGGTTATATAATGGGTGTGTACAGTGTTATGCTAGCTAACTAGGAACTAGCTATGGCAAAAAATGTTTGACTGTCATATCATGTCAGAATTATGCCTATTTCCCCCCTCCTTTTCAATAAAAGATCTTTAATTATTGGAGTGGCTTCTCGCAGATGACATCTTCTGTATACAATGGCTAAAAGGATTTCATATAAAATCAATCAATAATCTCAGGCGCTAAATTTATCAAATGATAGTCAGTTCTAAATTGTACAATAAGTTAATAGGTATGAAGTCAGTTTATGACATCATGACTTTCTTAACTTGTTATACTTCCTTGGCAAGAACGCTAATTTGTATCGTTCATTGCAAGCTAATACTAAAAAATTAAGAAAGGAGACACCACTATGCTTAACTTATCAGTTGTGAATGCGATATTAACTAATTTGTCCTTAATAATTGGGACGTATCTAACTTTTTATTTTGCCTTCCTTTACTTTGCCACAAAGAATAAGGGAGCAAACATATCCTTTATGTCTTACTTGGTTTTTAATCGCGCTTCTCTTTCTGCTCTCTTACCGATGGGACTGGTCTTTGGCCTTGTGAGTTTCTTATTATCACTCAATCTGATCCCCATTTTTGGCGAACATAGTGGCGTCGACACACGTTTTATTCTGATTTATTTTGCGATTATCTTCGGATCCAAACAACTGGGATCATTAGCTTCAGCCAACTTAGTTTTTCTAACTCTTGCTGGTCATTTTACTGGTTTCTCAGAAACGTCTTTTGACGAAATAATTTTGGCATTAACGTTAACAATTATTTTATTCACTCTTGCTTGCATCATTAAAGACCGGCAACTCTCTCTCTGGCAAGCTCACACAGCTTACTTAACTGGTTACTTTATCACTAAACTACTGATTGTTTCATTATCCGGTAATTTACAGATTAATAACCAAAGTGCTCTGACTTGCTTTCTCTATGTTACGATTTACAGTTTTATTTTCTTATTATCGGCCTTTATCATAAAAAGCGCCATAACGGTCTCACAAGTGATGCAAAGCTATAAAGATGCCGCAACCTTTGACAGTCTCACGAAAGTCTACAATAAGGATACTTTTGATTTTTTCTTGGACTTTGTCGCCAACTCCAGTCAGAATGGCAGCAGTACTCTCTCTTTATCTATCTTGGATATCGATAATTTTAAAAGTATTAATGATACATATGGTCATCCTATTGGTGATCTGGCTTTGCAACATTTAGCCAAAGTCTTAACGACCATTGACAGCGAAAGCATTCATTACGTCTGCCGAATAGGTGGCGATGAATTTGCTGTTATCCACGATCAAAGCCCCGAAGATGCAGAAACCTACTTTGAAAAAGTATTTGAACATTTACAAACAGAAGCCATCGTTCTGGAAAATCATGCCTTTTTATTAAAAATTTCCGTTGGCTTAACTCACTTTGTTCAGAGTCCTAGTTTTAATGTGAACACAGCTGTAAAAAAAGCTGATAGCGCCTTATATCAAGCAAAGAAAAACGGGAAAAACCAACTTGTGGTGACGAGTAGTCAAGCTTACAAAAAACGGTTCCCTAATTTCACTTTCAAAAAAAAGTTAGTCGCAGATAGACTTGCAAGTTAAGCAAGTTCTAACTGCGATATGACGAAAAGAGAGCGAGGTAGTTTTATGACCACCCCACTGATTTTTAATATCCAAAAATTTTCAGTACATGATGGACCAGGTATCCGTACCACCATATTTTTCAAAGGATGTCCCATCCGCTGCGCTTGGTGCCACAATCCAGAAAGCCAATCGTTTCAAAACGAAATCATTTTAACAAAAGATGGACAAGAAGAAATAGTTGGCAAAAGTTATACTATTGATGCGTTAGTTAAAGAAATCGAAAAAGACAGGATGTTTTACGAACAATCCGGCGGCGGCGTTACCTTATCCGGCGGTGAGGTTATGAGTCAAAATATGATCTATCTTGAAACTCTCGTCAAAACCTTAACAGGCAGAGGCATTTCTGTGGTCATTGACACCTGCGGAATTGCGCCATTTAAACACTATGAACGTTTAATGCCCTACGTCGATTTGTTTTTATATGACCTAAAATTTATTCGTTCGCTCTTGCACACCACTTACACAGGAACATCTAACCGTCTCGTATTAGAAAATCTAAAAAAATTAAGTTTGGCTGGCGCCTCTATTGACTTGCGACTCATTATGTTAGAAGGACTCAATTCCGATGACGAAACAGTTCAAAAAACACTCGATTGGTTGCAGACCCAAAATATTCAACTTACTTCTGTTCACTTATTGCCTTATCACCAATTTGGCAAAGAAAAATATTCACGCTTAAAGAGAGAGATGCCAATTAACTTTTCTGCCCCATCCAACAGTCGCTTAACAACTATTTGTCAACAATTCAACCGTTACTATCCTACTTTTATTAATGAGTAAAAAACATGCTAAGAATGGTCAGCTGGCTCAAGTAAGGCGTCTCACTCTTAGTATGTTTTTATAGGTCACTAGGTGTGTGAACGGCAATAAACTTAACCATTCGATTAGTATAATTTCCCCAATTATGAGGTCGATTTGAAGAGTAATGAGCAGAATCACCTGGATAAAGCTGTTGCTCAGTCCCCTCCATCATTAAAGTTAAGATTCCTTCCAGGACGTAGACAAATTCTTCCCCTTCATGAGGAGCTGATGTCACCCGTTCATTACTTTCACTTGGTAACATCTCCACTAATTTTGGCATCATTTCCATCTTTTCCGGAGAAACGCTTAATGACTTGTAGATATTTTGATTCATAATACGTAAAATGGTTTGATCATAACTACGGGTTACAACGTCTTCTCGATGAGCTGTTCCGTCGAAAAAATAGTTAATTGAAACACCCAAAATATCAGCAATTTTGGCCAATTGTTCTACCGCAATTGTCGTAATCCCTCGTTCAAATTGGGAAAGAAACCCAATTGAAAGATTGGCTTGCTTACCAATATCTTTGAGTGTGTAACCTCTGTCTTTTCTTAATTTCTTTACTATTTCGCCAACATGATCCATCTCAACACTCCTTTCACATTCATCAGCTTACCTTCATCATTAAAGCCATTTTTCTACTAATCTATTTAAACCTTCTGATGGTGAGTACCTCGCATCAGCAATAAACCTAATCTTGAATACATTTTATTCTTATAAATTAAACTATAAATGAGTTTAAAAAAATGTCAACTTGTAAAAATTTATAAAGATACAATAAATTTGTTTATGCAAAATTAACACTTGAATTAACGAGAAAATAAGCTATAATATGTTTAAAAGTACCAATACAATACCACCCTTAGAAAAACAGCTTATTTACATTAATTTTTATTAGAAGTAACGGTATATGTTCCAGTCTGTTTTAACTATATGAAAATTTGTTAAACTTTTCACTAATAAAGATTATAATGGATATCAGTCCATTTTTATGACTTGTCAGCCAAACGTTAAGGAGGAGACTAAATTATGACACTGACACTTGAGCCTAGCCTAAGAGGCTCTACCGCTAGAATCAAATTCTTACGCCAAGAAAGCGAAAAAGCTTACACCCCAATAATTTCTATGGAACGGGCATTACTTGTGACAGAGGCCTATCAAAAATACGAAGGCATCTGTTCGAAAAACGTTTTACGTGGAAAATCATTTAAGCATTTGATGGCAAATCGAACTCTTTTTATCAATAAAAAATCACTAATAGTAGGTGAAAAGGGACATCAACCATGGGCTGCTCCCACATTTCCAGAATTGGCTTGTCACTCACTAAAAGATTTTTATACCATGAATGCTCGTGATAAGGTCTTTTTCAAAGTGACCGAAGAAGATTGTCGCATTCAAGAAGAACAAATCGTTCCATACTGGAGCAAACGCTCAATGCTCTCCCAAATCACTCAGGTGCTGCCAGAACAATGGCACCACTTGTATGAAGCGGGTCTTTATGCAGAGCCGCTTTTACAATTTGGTTTAGGACAAACTGTTGGAGATGAAAAAATTTATCAGCGAGGTTACAAAGACTGCATTCATGATATTGATTTTCAGTTGAGTAAACTCAACTACACAGAGGATGCGGAAGCACTAACAAAGCGAGATGCCCTTACTGGCATGAAAATAGCCTGCGAAGGTATGATTGCCATGGGTGAACGCTACGCTAAACTCGCAAGAGAAATGGCAGCTCAAGAGAACGACTTAACCACCAAAAAAGAACTTCTAGATATCGCTGAAGTCTGTGATGTTGTACCTGCCTACAAACCCAAATCTTTTAGGCAAGCGATTCAAATGTATTGGTTTACTCATATCGGGGTAACTCTTGAAATTAATAATTGGGATTCCTTTTCACCTGGAAAATTAGATCATTATTTAGAACCTTTCTATACGAAAGAATTAGCTGAGGGAACCCTAACTCGAGAAGAAGCAAAGGAACTTATTGAAAACCTTTGGATTCAGTTTAACAATCAGCCTGCACCTCCCACTGTTAATATTTCTTTAGTTGGGACAGGTACCTATACTAATTTCAGCAACATTAATACCGGAGCCTTACGCGCCAATGGCTCTACAGGGGTCAGCGACCTTAGCTATTTAATCCTGGAGGTAACAGATGAATTAAAACTATTACAGCCAAGTTCAAATATTCAGATATCAAGAAAAACACCTGAACATTTTTTACGTGAATCCGTTAAGGTGGCTCGTAAAGGATGGGGGCAACCTGCGTTCTTAAACTCTGATGCACTAATTCAAGAACTTTTAGGTATCGGTGTTTCATTAGATGATGCTCGAACGAGCGGTGTTGCCACTGGCTGTGCTGAAACAGGAGCCGCTGGTAAAGAAGCTTTTATGTTAACAGGTCACTTAAATATTCCAAAGATTTTAGAACTAGTTCTTAACAATGGTCTTGACAATACCACAAATCGCCAAGTCGGCTTGGATTTAGGTTCACCTCAAACATTTAAAACCTACGAACAACTCTATCAGGCGTTTTGCAAACAACTTCAATATGTCGCTGACGTTAAGTTAGCTGGAACAAACATCATTGAGCGGATGCACATGAGTCAAGTTCCAGTTCCTTTAATGTCAGTCTTGACTGATGATTGCATTGCCCGAGCAAAAGATTATAACAACGGTGGGGCTCGTTACAATTCAACTTCGATTCCCTGTGTCGGAATCTCAACAATTGTTGACTCTTTAGCTGTCATCAAAAAACATGTATTTGAAGACAAACGATTGACTGTAGATGAGCTTTTAATTGCCAGCCGTGATAATTTTGTTGGTTATGAAGATATTCTTAAAATTGTTCGCCATCACACACCTAAATATGGTAATGACGATGACTATGCTGATGATATATTGTATCAAGTTAATGACAGCATTCAAGAAGCACTGGCCAACCGTCACACCGTTAAAGGGGCTACCACAACAGTTAGTTATATCCCGATGGCCAATCACATTCAGTTCGGTCAAGCCATGGAAGCCAGTATTAATGGTAGACTGGCTCATGTACCATTACCTGATGGCATTTCTCCTGAAAAAGGTGCTGATCGATTAGGGCCAACCGCTGTCATTAAATCGGCTGCCAAGTTGGATCATCTAAAGACCGGGGGAACCTTACTTAACCAAAAATTTAGTCCTGCGGTAGTAGCAGGGGAAGCTGGTCTCTCTCATATGATCACCCTTATTCGCTCTTACTTTGCGATGGATGGTCACCATATTCAATTTAACGTCTTAGACAAAGAAACTTTAATCAAAGCCCAGCAGCACCCTGAAGATTATGAAAACTTAATTATAAGGGTAGCAGGTTATAGCGACTACTTCAACAATCTTGAAAAAGCACTTCAAGATGAAATCATCAATCGAACGGAACAAGGATTCCGCACACCTGATGCAGAAGTAGCCCAGAACCTTCCTCTACCAAGTATTTGGTCATTGTAGAAATGACCTCAAGGTAAACAGAGCTGATACCCAACGTTATTTTGCTTCCTCTTTGGATAAAAACACATACTCCGAGCAGACATCTGGAGGGGGGCTATGGCACACTATTCGCTAAAAAAGTGGCTGGGACAGTTGTCCCAGCCACTTTTAATCGGTTGATTTTCCAGCTCTTCCCTCTATTTCACTGGAACCATTGAAAACAAGTTATTCTTCTTAGCAAACTGAATCATAGGATAGACAGTCTGTTGAAAAAAAGTTAAAAATCATATTGTGCATCTTTGACTTCACGCATATGCTGGTAAGCTTCCACCAGTAAGACTGTATCTTCAGCTAAACGTTCCAATCTAAAGATGACATCATCATTGATAATTTCCTGCCTTAAAAAGTCTTTCTCTTCAATAAAGACGTAAGTCGGGACTAAATTCCCCTTCATATAAGAAATAATCGGTTTTAATTGTTGGTCAACCATCAAATAGTGTTTAGCAGAACCGGCTGTAGCAATCAACGCTACCACCTTATCTCGAAAGGCATTAACTGGCAATAAATCAAACACATTCTTTAAGGTAGCGGGAATAGACGCTTGAAAAGTTGGCGTCCCAATAATTAAGGCATCCGCCGACATAATGATTTCAAGAACCTCTTTTGTGTCCCCTTCATACTCCCAGTATTGACGACCATCACTAAAAACCAGGTCATACTCCTTTAAGTCTACCAATGTTACTTCATGTAACGGGTATTGCTTTTTAACATCTGCCAGAGCGTACGCCACTGCCGTGCGGGTTTTACTACCTAGGGTAGACCCTGAAATTCCAACTATTTTCATCTTATGACCACCTGCTTATTTTTTTGTGTGCTTCTTAACTTCCGGCATAATTTTAGTGGCGATCAGTTCGATATTCTTTTTCAGTTTATCCATCGGCACACCACCAAAATCGATTTGTGCCAAAAAGCGTTGCTGACCATATAACTCATACTGATACAATAATTTTTCCACAATCTGTTCCGGACTGCCAACCATTAATGCATCTCGATAATCGGTTGATTGCGCAAACTGTTGTTTTGGATAACCGCCACCACGAATTCGTTGCATTCCCACATTGAGATGAGGATACATCTCTCTCAAAGCTTCTTGAGTCGTATCAGCTGTGTAAAATAGGCTGGTAGTGGCCACTGGCATTTCTGTCGGCTCAAAACCACCTCTTTGCAAAGCTTCCCGATAAGCCTCCACTGCCACTTTAAAGTTCACTGCGGGCCCTCCTAAGGTCGTTAAAGTCATTGGGATACCTGCATACCCCGCTTTTATTGCGCTAGCTGGTGGCCCTCCTACAGCCCTCCAAATAGGCAAACTACCAGTTTTTGGTTGAGGAATAATTTCTGCGTTGTTTAACGGTGCTCGAAACTTACCTTCCCAGGTTATTCTCTCGCCATCGTTAATCTTTGTCAACAATTCCAACTTCTCCTCAAATAATTCTTCATAATCATCTACATCGTATCCCAGTAAATAATAAGCCCCTACACGAGAACCTCGACCCGCCACAATTTCCATTCGACCATCACTAATTAAATCCAAGGTAGCAAAATCTTCATAGACCCGTATCGGATCATGAACACTTAAAACTGTGGCAGAGCTGGCTAATTTAATCTTGCTTGTTGCCTGGGCAATCGCCCCCAAGATAACCGTATGAGCTTGACTGGTGAAATATTCCTGATGACTTTCGCCTAAAGAAAATACATCCAAACCTGCTTCTTCCGAAAATTTCGCCAGTTCAATGATTTGTTCAATTCGCTCCTGATGGCTGATTCGTTGATTAGTCAACGGATTCGCCATATGGTCTCCTAGTGAGTAAAGACCGATTTCCATTCCTTTTGATTGATCAATTCTATATTTTTCCATACTATTCCCTACTTTCTATATTATTGGTGCCAAATGAGTGGTAATTTCTGAACGACGAGATTCCAAAAACGGTGGTAAGTCCAAAACCTTACCTAATTCCTCTATACTGGAATCTACTGTAAATCCAGGACCATCTGTTGCTAGCTCAAATAAAATACTGTTGCGATCCCTAAAATAAAAGCTTTCAAAATAAAAGCGATCTTTAATGCCGCTGTTCCGATAACCAGCCGACTCAATACGTTCAGCCCAGTCTCTCATCTCAGAAGCATCTTTGACTCTCAGTGCTAAATGATGAACCGTTCCAGCTCCTTGTCGCTCGCGCCGACCACCCTGCTGGCGGAGGATAATCTCACCACTGACTTCACCAACAAGAGCTTGATAAACCTCTTCAGTTGGTTCAGTTTTTACAAGAGTATAGCCAAGTAAATCCACTAGCATATTACCAGTCATACCTATCTGACGAACAGTTAAAATCATCGGCCCCATTCCTAAAATTCTATGGGCCTCTGGTATATCAGGATGATGATAACTTTGCCAAAAGTCAGGAATTGCCCCCCCTGATGATTCATTAGATACAGAGGTAAGCCATCTACATCTTCGAAATAAAGTGATTCACGGCCATTGATTACTTCCAATTGTCCATGAATAATCCCCAAACCTTTAAATCGTTTTTGCCAATAGAGCAAGCTTTCATGAGAATTAACTAGTAAACCAATATGAGAAATCGAATTAGTTCCCCTTCTGGAGGGTTGCTGGTTCATCTCAAAAAAGGTTAATTCTGTACCAGGGCTACCCACTTGATCGCCATAAAATAAATGATACATACTCGGATCATCCTGATTAACCGTCTTTTTGACTCGGCGCATGCCTAAAATGTCTGTATAAAAATAATTATTTTGTTGCCCGTTATCCGTAAACATTGACACATGGTGATGTCCTAATATAGCGACCATCTCGATCACTCCTCTATTCATTTCTTAACCATCACTTTACTAGTAAAGTGATGGTTTTGCAATCAATATGCTTACTAAAAGAAAGGAACTAAAAAAACGCACAGTCCGATGAAAGGCTGTACGTTACGAGAGACTATTTATTTTTCTTTAATTGTTTAATCTCTTTTTCAATTGCATCAATTTGTTTGCCTAATGATTTTTGTTCGTTTTTATCACGAGATACTTTCTTTTGTGCCACTAAATCCATCTTCTTTGCAATCAGCTCTTGAATCTTAGTTTCGTTAGAGGCATTACCAGAAGTATCGCCAGGTGTCACTATTGCTCCACCTTGATTACCTGATTTTAAAGCAGCAATTTCACGTTCGATTTCACCTATGCGAATGCCTAGAGCCTGTTGTTCACGCCAGTCAGTTGACACTTTTTTCTTAGCTACAACTTCTTGTTTTTCTTTAATTAATGCTGCAATTTGATCTGCTACTGTTAGATTCCCTGTAATTCCTGAACCTGAGTTGCTGCTGTTTCCAGTGTTAGCCCCACTTTTAAGGGCCGCAATTTCACGTTCAATTTCTCCAAGACGAATGCCTAAGGCTTTTTGTTCGCGCCAGTCAGTTGACACTTTTTTCTTAGCCACAACCTCTTGTTTTTCTTTAATCAACAGATTGATTTTATCCATGTTACTTGATGTGCTTACTTTCACTGCCGCATCTGCTTCCACGCTGGCAACTAATCCTGCACTTGCTACTGTTAAAACTGCTCCTGCTACTAATAATCCTTTAATCATTTTGTTCATCCTAATAACCTCCGTCAATATTTTTAAATCTCTATTATTCTATCAAGTATTCTCTTATGAATAATAGCAATTTGTATCTTCACTATAATATCTTTGTCTGAAGAAGTCAACTACTATTTTATTAACAATAGTAAAAAAATATAGAATGGCATGATACATAGCGATTCCCGCTCAAAAAGAAAAATGCCAACATCTCATAGACATTGACATTTTTTACAAGTAAGCTTACTTTTTGCCACATAAACGATAGATTGCTTCAGCATAAATCGCCATGGTTTGTTCCATTTCAGCTAATTGCCAAGTTTCATTTGGTTGATGCATCGTGTCTTTAGTATTTTCAAACATCGCACCAAAGGCCACACAATTTGTCATAGTCCGGGCAAATGTGGCACCACCAGAAATTTGCGGTTCTCTCATATCACCTGTCATATCACGATACGCCCCTAATAATGTCGTCACTAATTCGGAATCAACTGGGACATACAATGAATCCAAAAAGTCGTGTTCTTCATAGGCTAAGAGATAAGTTTCACCAGCTTCTTTCAGTTTTTCTTCAATTTCAATTTTCTTAAAAGTAACAGGAATTCTAATATCGATGCCGATTTTGGTTTCTTTTTCGTTAATCTCAACTGTCGCTACATTAAACGTTAACAAACCAGAGGCTTCATCTTTAAACTCGCCCAACACGCTTATTCCGTTAGCATCCTCTTTAACTAACTTCCCTAAAAAATCCACTCCCTTATGATCATAAACACCACACATTGCTTCCGCTAAACGAGTGTTGGCATTGATTCCTTGAGGTGCATCTTTTGAATGGATGGACTTGCCCTTAACCACTAATTTGTCATCTTTTTCTTCAAAATCATAACCCAGTCGGCTCAATTCAGAACTTACTTCTGCTACTTTATCACCGGAGTAAACAGCAGTATCTGCCACCACATTTAATGCAGAACCACCTTCAAACGTAAATTGATCGCTACCCTGACCTGTTAAAAAGACTTGTAATAAGCCTTTTTCAGCATAAATCACTGGAAATTGGGCGTCAGGGGCAATTCCCATATCGATTCCTTTTTCCTTTTTGTGATATTGCTCCATACACCGCCATAAATTTTCTTCATCGGTTCCAAAGATAAATCTGATTTTTTTGTCAAATTCAACTCCAGCATCTATCAGCGCTTTTACAGCGTATAAGGCTGCGATGGTTGGACCTTTATCATCTTGAACACCACGGCCAATTATCGCCTCTTCTTTAATTGTCCCTTCAAAGGCAGGCGTGTTCCATAAAGATTCGTCACCTGCTGGCACCACATCCATGTGACAAAGTACACCAAAGACTTTTTCTCCTTGACCAACTTCGGCATATCCGTAGTAACCTTCAGGATCGATAAAGGTTGAAAAACCTTGTTCTTTAAATATTTCAAGACATTCCACTAAGCTATCCAAAACATCTTGACCAAATGGTGCGCCAGCAACTGCCCCTTGCAAATAAGATGGCACTTTGACAATTCGTTGCAAATCCTTGATCGCCTTTTCTTTATGCTGCTCCATAATAAATGACTTCATATACATTCACTCGCTTTCCGGGCTTATCTATACTAAGACAACCCTTCCTATTCATTAATTTTTTAAACATCATGAGTTTTTGATTATGTATTTCTATAACTAACTAGACAATTACTTGATTCCCATCTTAATATACCCTTAAGCAACGACTAGAACAGGGCTAAGATGGTTAAATAAGCACAAGTAATTAGGAAAATCAATATCATTAATTTTGTGACAAATTTAAACCAAACTCTTAAATCAGTGTGAGCGATGGTCACGGCTCCCATTACAATAGCTGAAGTTGGTGTCACTAAATTAGCCCAACCTGAGGCTGCTTGATAAGCCGTAATAATCACATTTTTTGAGACACCTGCGAAATCGCCCATCGGTCCGATAATTCCCATAGTAGCCGCAGCTAATCCGGAAGTTGAAGGAATGAGGAAGGACATAGGAATGTAGAAAATATACGCCAGAACAGCAAAAACTCCTGATGATAGATTCTTCAAGCCCGATTCACCTATATTAAGAATCGTCGCCGTAATAGCACCGTCGTTCATCACCACTTGAATTCCTTTGGCAACTGCAACCACAATGGCTACACCAACAAACTCGCCTGCTCCCTCTAAGAAGGTTGTAATAAATTCTTTTTCTGACATGCCATATAAAAAAGCAATGACGATTGACATGGTCAACATCAACATCGTAATTTCACCAAAATACCAAGTACCTAGAGGCGCCATGTCTTTCCCTAAAAACGCTCCAATGACCGGTAAGTCAGTCAACCAAGCAGTCATTGTTTCAAAGAATGTCCAATTAGGATTAATCGTCGACCACGGAACCAGTCCGATAATCAATATCACGAAGGTCACCACAAACATTCCTAATACTTGCTTCTGCTTTTTACTAATATCTTCAATGTCATCAATATTTAGTTTAAATCGTTCCAAGTCCTTTTCACGTTGATCGTATAAAAGCGAGTTTTTCGGATCATTTTCAACTTTTTGAGCGTAGCGATAAACATAAATAATACTAACCGTTAATAAGATGACCAACAAAATAATCCGAGACAGTAATCCCTCGCCAGGACTAATCCCTAGAATCCCCGATGCCACCCCTGTTGAAAAAGGATTAACCGTAGATGCTAAGCAGCCAATCTGAGAACCGATTAATGGAACCGCAATCGCCACCACTGAATCAAAACCAACTGCTAACATCACTGGAATCAACAAGGGGTAAAAAGCTAGTGTTTCTTCCGCTAAGCCAAACGTTGTACCACCGATGGCAAAAATAATCATTAAAATCGGAATCAATGATTTCTCCTTCCCTTTACGGCTCTTAATAACTGAAGCCACCCCTGCATCAAAGGCCCCAGTTTTGTTAACAATCCCTAGTAGCCCACCAATAAATAGGATAAACAAAGATATTTCAATCGCCCCACCAGTCGTTTCATTTCCTACCATGCCGATAATCGGGGCCATCAAAACATCCCATAAGCCTTGAGGTTGACTTGGAATCCGTTCATAGGTTCCAGCAATATAATTCCCCGTTTCAGGGTCAACCTGATATTGTCCCGCTGGCACAACCCACGTTAAAACCGCAATAACGGCAATGATTATAAATAAGACCGTATACGCCGAGGGCATTTCAAATTTTTTCTTTTTCATATTTCGCACTCCTTTTATCCGTTGTCCTAAACTTCTACGCATTAAAAATGCTAGAGTTAAGGCTCTCCTTTTATCCGTTGTCCTAAACTTCTACGCATTAAAAATGCTAGAGTTAAGGC
>NZ_CAUQJB010000051.1:0-19375 GCF_963518325.1 uncultured Vagococcus sp.
CATCCGCATCAGCATCCGCATCCGCATCCGCATCAGCATCCGCATCGGCATCAGCATCCGCATCGGCATCAGCGTCGGCGTCAGCATCAGCGTCGGCGTCAGCATCAGCATCGGCATCAGCTTCATCATCTTCTGGAATTAACCCTGTACCAGGCTCACTGATATTTCCATCAGTATCTTTCCCTATAACAGAAATTTGCGCCCCTTGCTCAACCACACCTGCTGCAATCACAATTGAATATAAACCTGCAGCATCTGTTGCACCTGTTGCAATCACTTCGTCATCAGAATTTCTAATTTCAATATCCACATTTGGGTCAGCTACCCCTTTTACCGTGTAGCCATCTGCTGAAGTACCTGTGGCAGTTACCGTCGGCGTTGCTAAAACTTTTCGACCTACATACCAAACGGACGATCGACCATCAGCATCAGAGAATAAGCTTAAGTCAAGCAAGTCATTCCGAACCACGGTTCCAGTAAAGACTGCATCATAAGCTTGTCTGGTATTTATCCCATTTCCTTCTAATGAGGCATAGGTTGGATCTTGAACAACTGTCGGAATATGAACTGAGGTATCCCCTAAAACAGTTGCATCTGCTAATTGATTTAAGATAGCGCCACCAACTCCGACACCTGCTTTAGCCAAATTAATTGCAGTACTAGCCGTTGCTTTAGGAACCGATAATGTCGTGTTTATCGTTGCAGCAAGAACTCTCCCAGGGATCGTTGTTCCTACTGCCTGCAAATTATTAATAGCGGTTTGTAAATCAGTTAATATCTTGGTTAAATTTTGAGTCACAACTCGAGCTAAACCATCATCCATCACCACTGTGATATATGAGCCATCCCCTTGTAAGACGGATTGAACTTCAAATTGCGCTTGAGTAAAATTAGCTAAATTTTTCAATAAATTTAATTGAGTCAGAACTTCAGTGGTATTAAGCGTTACACCAGTAAATGGTCCCAATGACCCATTGACAATATCCGATGTCAGAGCCAAGAGAGTGTCCACAGCCGTGATGGTTGAAGTGATTAAAGGTAGTTGATTTAACCTCAAGGAAATACTTGTATCAATCGTCGCTACCCCATTTGGTGTCACTAACCCCTTCATGCCCTTTGGTATCCCTAACACCGCTGCTTTTGTGCCAGATAGTGCAGCCGAAGCCCCAGCAAATTCGTCTCCGGAAATCGTAAACGTTACATTCTCTGAAGAATTATTCACTGCATAAGGTGCCAGTTGTGTGGTTCCACTGTTATTTGAAACTTGGATATTAGATAATATCTCAGCTTGAATAACAGCAGCTTCCGCAATCATCGCACTGTTAAACACTGGTATTGGCGATATCCCGACATTGACTAATAAGAGACCACTCGCCAATGCAGTCCCAATGACAAGTTTTTTCGCTCTTTTCTTATAAATGCTTTTCTGATTAAACAATTGTCCATAACTCTTCTTCATCACTTCTCCTCCATTCTTAATTAACATAACTAGAAAATAAGCGCATTTAAATCGCTTAAAAGGATTTTATAACATGTTTTAGAGTAAGTAAAACAATTCGATCACCTTAAAACAGATTAAAAAAACTAATAGAACAGTAAAGTTTTAATAATAACCTTATTTTAATATATAAAGACTAATGAAAGTTTTGGGTTTAATATCACTATCTTTTATATTTAAAGTTCGTTATAAAAAACAACGTAAAAACGAACTTCATTATAGCTCTAGGTTTTCTAAAAATATCACACGTTATAATAACTGTGAATAACGGCACAAAATGAAATGATGAAGAAACAAAGAATTATTTTTGTTTTTTTTTATTCTGATACAGATTTCAGGCGTATTAAGTAACAGCTAAAAACCGAATATTATCTTTTTATATCGCAAAAAAAGAAGCAAATTGAGCTCAAAATAAGAATGTATAGGGATACATTCTTTTAACGTTTATCTGCGGATATAGTCCACAACAATTAATATTTAATTTCCAAAAAAAATAATGATCGATAAAACCCATCGATCATTATTTACACACTCTCATAATCAACTTATAAATAAAAATTAAATAATATCCCTTAATAGCTAAAATATCTTAAATAATCACGCCTCTCAGCTAACTTTTCAGTAAAAACAGATAGATAGATTTTCTTAGTCAACCAAAACATCACTATTATCTCTTGTTTCCCCTCACTTTATAGACACGTTAATCAATAAAATTCAGGCTCATTATCTAAATACGGTCAACAAAAAAAGCTCTGAGCTTTCAGAACTTTTCTCTTCGTAAGACAAATAAATTCGCACTAAACTTAACAATACCATCTCATACTGATAACACGCCGTTTCTCAAACGTTACTAACAACTAAACCAGCGGTACTCAACGTCAATTGATTCCGAATAGGTGTAAGAAGTAAGATAACATATTTCTAATTTTTTACACTCGTGTAAAAAATTAGAAATGAAACAACCTGCCACTGCCGGTATAACTATGATAAAATAAGCTTATCAATTCAATCAATATCTTACTTTATCGAGATGTTGAAGTTTCACTGTTTGAATTTGCTTACGTTTGTGATAAGCGTGACTGCTTATCGATTAGCATTAGAGCTTTCTTGGGCTCTAATGCTTTTTTGAGCAACTCTGGCAGATGATTTCTGACAAACTGACACTTCCCCATCTTCAGCTTAAACTCAGCGGTTACTGCATTATTTTTTTACAATTAGAGGCTGGGACAATGTCCCGGCCTCTAACAGTTTCACCGCCACCGTACAAAAGTCAGATCCCCCACCTAATCACGGAAACTCGTGTAAAACTCAGATTATCTGTAATTAGTCGTCCTACTGAACAAAACAACTTTATGTCCCAGCTAGTATTGACAACTGGCTCCTTTTCTTCAATTCCCGAAAACCAACTGCTGTCACGCTAATCCATTAAAAAGTTAATGGCAAATTTAACGGTAGCCCCTAAGCTGTATCTCAAGGCATCCTCATCCAAATCAAAATAATCATTGTGGTGTTCCGCGCCACTGCCCACTTCTTCGTTACCAATCCCCACAAAAGCGAAGACACTTGGAGCCACCTTAGCATAGTGAGAGAAGGACTCGGAAGCATACCATTGAACACCTTCCACCACCTTTTCTGGGAAGAGCTCGTCAGCGCCTATGCGGGCAATTTCTGCCAATAGCTCATCATTAATAACCGGAATGGTCGCAAAACGCATAGTATCCAAGTAGCGAATACCACAGTTATGCGCCTCTGCTGTTTTTTCTGCCACTGATTTTAATATTCCCATGGCTTTATGGCCTTCCTCCACATCGAAATAACGAAGACTTCCGCCAATAAAAGCAGTATCTGGAATAACATTATTAACTGTTCCTGCATGAAATTGCGTTAACCCCAGTGTCACCGTCTTACTGACATCAATTTGATTGGCCCAAGCACTAGTTAAACCAGTCAAAACATTGGCCGCAGCAAACACTGGATTAATGGATAGATCAGGTCGTGAGCCATGTCCAGAACGACCTACCACTTCAAAGTCAATCACAGCCGCCCCTGCCATTCGTGGGCCACCGTCAATGCAAATTTGTCCCGTGGGCATAAAGGAAGTCAAATGAGTTCCATAAATAGCATCAATGCCTAAAGGCTCAATGGTTTCAATCATGGCTCCAATCCCCGAACCAATCTCTTCCCCTTCTTCAAACAGAAAGATAACCTTGCCTTGAAGTTCTTCTTTGAGACCTACCAGTAGTTCCATGGCCGCCAAGAGTACCGCCATATGACCATCATGGCCACACATATGTGACGCCCCTTCATTCTGAGAGACCCATTTCCGTGGTCCCTTTAAATTATTGGGTTGTTCCTGAATAGGCAAGGCATCTATATCTGTTCTTAAGGCCACGGTTTTCCCTGGGCGGTTTGTATCCAAGGTAACGTAAAAACCAGTTCCTGGTACATCGGTAATGGGTAAGCCCAGTTTGTCAACTTCTTCTTTAAGGAACTCACGTGTCTTCCATTCCTGAGAGGAAATTTCTGGAAAACGGTGAAGATACCCTCTTGTTTCCCGCATATAGGAATCAAGTTCGTTCATTTTTTCGTGTAAATCAGTATTTTTAATCATCTGTTTAACTCCTTTATTTTTTTGGCTAAGCGTTCCAGAGACTCCGTTAACACTTGGGTCGGACAAGCCAAACTCATTCGTTGATAGTGCTGACCTTCTTCACCAAATAAATGACCGGGATCTAAAACTAAGTGACACTCATGAATCAGGAAGGTATTTAACTCAGCATCTGTCATGCCCAGTTCCTGACAATTAAACCACTGTAAATAGGTACCTTCCATCGGACTGACAGTTATCATCGGTAAATGCTCCGACATAAAATGATGAAAGAAACGGCGATTGACCGCCACCTGATTCAAAAATTGTTCCAACCAAGGCTCACAGGTATCATAGACCAGTTCACAAGCTTTCGGCCCAATCACGTTTAACAGCTGAAATCCTTCACTGGCTTGTTGTGCCTGATAAGCCTGACGCAAGTTCAAATCCGCAATTACCACATTGGCAGTTTGCAAACCAGCTAAGTTAAAGGACTTACTTGGGGCAGTTAAAATAACCGAATTGGCTGCTGCAGCAGGTGATAAGCTACTAAAGACCTTGTGCCTGATGCCTGGCATTATCAGATCAAAATGAATTTCATCCGAAATCACAATCACATCATGTTTACGACAAATTCGATCGACAGCCTGCAGTTCCTCTCGAGTCCAAACACGACCAACAGGGTTGTGTGGACTGCAAAAAAGCAATAATTTGTTCCTAGATAAACGAGCTTTCGCTTCCAAATCCGTAAAATCAATACTGTAATATCCCCCAGTATCAATCAATGAACTCGCCACAACTCGGCGACCAGAATTTTCAATAGCCCTACGAAATGGGTAGTATACTGGTGACAGAATCAAGACACCATCTCCCGGTTTCGTGTAGGCTTTTACCCCATGATAGAGCGCCGCAACCACCCCTGGAGATAAGAGAAGCCATTCTTTTTCAACCTGCCACTGATGTCGCCGAGCAAACCAATTTGTCACAGCCTCATAATAAGAGATCGTCGGCTGGGTATACCCTAGAACCATCGAATCGAGATAGCTTTTCAACTCATCGATTAATTCCGGTGGGTGGCGAAAATCAGTGTCCGCCACCGACAAGGGGACAGTATCAGCGGGAATATCCGGAGACAACGCCATCATCTGCTGCCACTTGGCAGAACCTTGAGCTAGGCGATTGACGTTCGTTGTAAAATCATAGGTCATCAGATTCATCCTTTCTTTAATTAAACGCTATTCCTGCAAAGATGCCTGCTAAAATCGCGGAGACTAATGAAATCGCCACAATACCGGCAATAATCATCTTTGGCATCAGGTAAGCCGTTAAGAAATCCGCTTCCCCCTGATCACTGGTGGCGCCTTTGACAGCTTCTGTTGTTAAGGCAAAGTTAAACGGAAAGCCAAGGAAACAATTTAATCCAATGGCAAAGGTCATATAAGGCGAGTAGCCAAAGGCTTTGCCGAAAAAGAAGGTAGCCATAAAGATCGCGATTAAAGCCACTACCATCAAGATGACGATTTGGACAATTAAAGAGACAACTAGCGACCATGTGGCCATGGCAAAGGAGCTCATAAAGCTAGCGAACAACGCCAGATTTAAAATACCGGTGGAAGCTGATTTATCCAAGGGTTTCGGCTCAATTAACCCGAGGTAACTAAGCAAAATTCCAACTAAAATTTGAACGATTGCAATATTAAGACCTGTGGCCCCTGCAATCAAACTGCAAAGGTAGCCTGTGACCGTTAAGACTGCAAGATAATAAGTTGGTGTCCGAAACCGTTCTGGCACCCATTCGTAAAGTTTCCGTCTTGATGTTTCTGGTTGAGCCTCATTCTGAATGGATTCATTGACTGCGATACTTTCAAGGGCTTTTTCCCGGTATTCCACCAGTAATCGATCACTTTCTTTCCCCAAAACAAAGGCGGTTAAAGGAAACCCGAAAAAACCGTGCATAACAAAAATCATCATGGCTAGCATCCCCAGTTCTGGGTAGCCAGCTTCAGTGGCGGCTCCTTGCATAATCAAGGCCGCCATCCCTCCACCAGTCATGGGCGCCGCCGCAGTAAAGGCCGTCGCTTTACCAAATAACAATGTCCCAACGACTAATACCATTGCCACAATACCACCGACAGCAGCTAATGTGGTCACTACTACCTTCCATTCCCGCAACATATCTCTAACATTAAACATCGTGCCCACATGAACTAAAATAAAGGAAATCATAATATCTGACAACGTCTTGATTCCCGCAGTTTCTAAAATATCCTTAGGAAAAATCGTCCAAAATCCAACTAAAAAAATGACAGCAACAACTAACATTTGTGGCACACGGCCTTTGGAAATCGTTGAGATCATATCGCCAATTAACATCGTCACGACGACAATTGCCAAGGCCGATCCCATATTGAGGGTTAACATGTGTATCATCCTCCTGTTTCTGTGTTGAGTTTCTAATCCGTCAGCTGACAGCAACAGTTCCAATCATTGTTAGGCTGGCTGATTCAGGCAAGCGATCGTCTCACCTGAACCAATCCAAAGGCTCGTCAGCCCTTCCCCATAACCACTTACTAACCTTTCTCCCCCTCAACTATCTACTATTTCTCAGGAAAACATAAAAAAGCGGTATCAGACATCGTGTCTAATACCGCTTCAATAGCTTATAAAGAAGGACAGAATCTAACCGAAAAAGCGCTGTCGATGGTGCCCCATCTGCAGTTCTCTTCATCGTACTCAGAAATAACCCTAGAAAAGTATACGGAAATTGAGTATAATAAAGATATTAACGCTTCGGCGTTAGCTATTGGCGTTTGATTAGTCAGATAGTCCCTGATTACTCAAAGTTTCATACTGGGTTTAAGGCGCCAACCTTAAACTCAGTAGCCAATGATTTTTTATGTAGTTATTTGGATAGTTCCTAACGCCCACATTGTACAATGTTTAGAAAACGCTGTCAAATGTTTTTTTATTAAATAACAAAAAAATTTAGGCTCCTCCAACGGTTGATAGCAGACTGTTGGGGGAGCTAATTTATATCGCAAGAATTGTGCCAATCATGGGATTGTAGGAGATTAAATAATTTTGGTTGAGGAGATTGATAAGCATTATCTCTTGCAAGGTGGCTAAGTAACAATGGCTCTTGATTTAGGAAAATCGGCCTGATAGTCGTCCTTTAAGAGCAAATGTGTCGTGTTATTTAATCCATTTTTTATGGTTTAATTTACGCTTATTAGCTGACTGAGTAAATTACATCGGTTATTTAAGTTCTAAATGTCATGAGTCTCCTATCAAGATCTAAGTTTTAATCATAAGGCTCTTGCTATTTTTTTATAAAAAAACGGAATGACTCCTTTTGCGAATAATCTAGTAGGCCCATCATTTCAAGAAAGGAAAGGATAAAAACGATTATCTTTTCAGAATTAGAAGAATACTTCCACCATTCGTTAATCATCCGTGAGTTTATTAACGCTTATTCCAGCTTTTTTTAATCCTTTTACCAATTGGTCAGAATATTCAACAGTTCGTTTTACCGGATACCTTAATGCCCACCAATTATCACTGGCCCCGTTAGCATAGCATTTAGAACCTGCTCCAACTCCTATACCGACACTTTCCCAAAACCATCATTAGAGCCCATGGGGGTGTTTCATTTTTTCATTTAACTTTCGGTATCTTTGTATTCTTTGTCCCCCTAACTTTTTTACCAATATAAGTACTTTTACAACGTTTTAACAGTCCACACCATCTAAATAAGCAAGACCACTACCAAAAAATGTGTTGTATTATAGAACTATCATCATGACAGTAAGTATCTGGTTAACTCAACAAATAGTTAATGTAATAAATTCTTTTTGAGCTTTATGAAAAATCTCTTTATCAATTTTATAAACAATTCCGTCACATTTTTCCATAGTCGGACTAATAACGATTTTTTAAATAACAAAATTTCAGATATAATGTTAGATGGAAAAAGCAATCATCAAAAGGAGGCTTATCAATGCTAAACAACACTAAGTCAGGCTATTTAGCTATCTTAAAAACTGGTCAAATTGCCGAAATACAATTAAATAGGGTTTATCTTTTTAGCGAAGTTGCTCCTGGTGATTGGAGACGCTCGGGCCCAGTACCCTTATCAGATATCCAACCTATCGCGTCTACTCTCCAAAAATCGACTCATCTGATTTTTAATAATCAGACAGTCAGGGATCATTTTTTCTGGACTTCCAAAATCAAGTCAGTGTTGTCCTTTTTAAAAAGTGATTAAGAGATTAGCTAATAATTTTTAAATGACCGTCGTCTTTAATCATTATCGGCAGGCTGATAATCTCCTGTAATTTGATCCCTTACCGCTCATTATCAATTGAATGATTCATTCACTCCCTGCCATTTGTAGGTTTTTTGGCTTTCCAAAGCCCTACAAAGTTCTCTTAACGAACTAATTAACACGCTTTTTTAAAACGTCTCACAGAATCACAACAATCCCTTACTTTCTTCCTCATTTGGTAACTCAAGAATAATTATCCACGGGCTTTAACATAGTCAATAACCGTCTCGATATACACGCGTATCAACTGTTCTTCAGATAAATCCGAATTATTATTTTTTATGGCCGCTGATAACAGGATTACGCCTTTACTATCTTTATTGATTTGGTGATACCAAATTGACATCACATGGGGCGAAAAAAGCTGACGATACAACTGACACAAGCACATAAAATAACCGCCAAGATAAGCAGTTACACCATCATAGCTTTGATAATCTTGAACATACATCCCCGGCCTTTTTTTCACTGATTCTAAAAAAATCAAGATTTCACTTTTTGTGACGCTTCTACTTGAAGCATCTTTTAAAGTCATTTCCTTTTTTTCCAACAACTCACCTCAGTCCTAGCATTTCTTAATAATAACACTTATTCCTTATACAATTCAAAAAAAACAGCCACTCGCCATACTGCCATGAGCCTCTCCTGGTTCAGGGAAACATGAAGAAACTTAAAGTCTACTTCATTTTCAATTTTCTGTCCATTAATTATACTATTTCAATTTCTATTTTACTTTGGAACAAAAAAAAAGAAATTTTTAGTTAAATCACTAGTTAATGGAACATGGCCAACTGAAGAACATTCAAAAGAGCTATCGCAAAATTAAGAATAAATTTTGCGATAGCCCCTGCATTAACTATAAGTTACGTTATCCGTACTTACTTCATTCAACCTTTCTTTTTACCTGTTTACAACAATATTTCCGTCTTCTTGTCCAAATACTTCGCCCCTTTAATATGAGCGTACTTTCGTTGCCCCTTATGCTCAAACAACTCCATGGCTATCAACTGTTCCATAAAATGGCGTACAGCAGCTGCATCTAAATCTTGATTGGGCTCATGAACAACAATCGTGGTCGGCTGTTCATCTTCATTGGTAAAATACAAATACAATTTTTTGGCCATTGCTTTCTCCTCCTTATACATACCGTGTTCGTGTGATGATAACTGACGAATCTTTCGAGTGGCTCTTTGGCAATACCTCTAACAATAAATTGGCAAAAGCCACGACTTTCTCAGGATCGGGCTTCTTTGGCAGATGAACAAACCGAATTCGCTTAAGCTCCATTTGAGCTGCCACATTGTAACAACAGACCACATCTGTTCCTTCCCAAATAATCATGACGTCACTCCTTTCTGAGCATTGACATATTGTTTCAACAATTGCTTGTTTCCATTCTTAATAATCCGATAAAATATTTCAGTCAGATAGTTAGCTTCTTCACCACACTCCAAATAACTTAACCCCATAATAATATTATTCATTTTTCCGTGAGCAATTTTGGAATTCCCTCTAAAGTGATAACTGATGGCTATTGCCATGTTACGCTTGCACTTAGCCATAATGTGTTCACTGGGATAACGCCAGTTCCTTATTTCTGCCAATAACGATTCCGCTAACTCCATCTGCCCTGCTGAAAAAGCTCGTAGGATCTCATCTTCTTTTTCTGTCTGATCTGAAATTTGTAAGGGGTTCTCATAGCTTGAGGATACATACAAGCTTTCACCGCAGGCATTGATTAAGTCAGCCACTTTTACTAAGTTCACTTGCCGTCGACGTCCATTCTCAATTTCAGATAAAAATTGTCGACTAATCAACGCCTTTTGACTTAAATCGGTTTGAGTCATCCCTTTAGCCTGACGCAATTCCTTAATTAGTTGAGCCACCTCCAAATGAACCGGATGGCGCCTAAGCAATTGATCCAACCCTTGATCATGTTTCATTTCACTTCCACCTCCTTCTTTATCATCCAACCTTTAATACCATTCAGTTTGATCATATCAATGACCAACTAGGTCCCCTTTCTTAACTCGTCCTCATTAAAACAAGGAGGCCCTAGGGGGCAGGGACTAATAATGCAATTCTTGGCCTGGATAAATCAGATGAGGATCAGCTAATCGATTAAGTGTTGCTAATATTTGCCAACTGACTCCTAATCTTTGACCAATTCCCCATAGCGTATCACCAGACTTCACTATATATTGCCGATTGCCAGTCCCTTGTTTTACCATAACCCCTTCATTGACCCATCCCATGCCATCATCTAATAAATAGGGATTAGCTACACCCTTGAGAATCCGAGTTATGGTTCCTTGGGATTTTAACGGACGTAACTTGACACTGGAGACGGAACTTTCATAAATTCCTGTTATCTGGACCCGCTCCCCCAAGCCATAAGATAATGGCCTCGCCCCTGAACTGCCTGTAAAATAACTCGCTGGGCGGCTACTAGCTAAACGAGATAAATCCACAGGGCCATTATACCCAGGCAAACGACCATTACTCGTGTATTGATGCAAATCGTAACCCGTTCTAGCCGTTGGATCATAACCATCATAACTCCCAGTATTTTGGCCATAGGTTGGCAGCCAGAGTCCGTCATAAACCTCTGTGGCGCCAGTCGAAAAGCCAAACTCATGATAACGATGATTGGCAATATAAGCGCCAACCTTTTGCGCCCCTAGTTCTTTTAAGCGTCGCCGATAGCGTTCACATCCTGTAACCATATTTCCCATGGAACGTTCTTCAATGTCTAACCACCAAAAAGTCGGCTCATAAGAGGACGCTCGCTGATAAAAATCTTCCGCCTCTTTAATCATATCGGCTTCATCACTCCCACGAACCCAGGCATATACATTGATTGGCACGTTTAACTGTTTAAATGTAGCCAGATGCCTTTGGAAATGCCGATCCTGATGCAGGCTACCGTATTGTACCCGAACGATTACCCAGTCAATTGCCTTGGCCAACTGAGCATAATCAATCTGAGTTGGCACTTGATGCTCACTGATATCCAGTATCAGTGGCCGTGGCCGATTCATTTGACCTCCTTTGGCAAGTGCCAAACTGCTCTCAACCAGTCAAAACTCCCAGATGCCAGCAAACCTGCTACAAATCCATTGAAGCCGGTCATAAGTAATGATTCCTGATAAAGCAACCCAATGATAATCCCCATCACTGTCCCAACCAGACTAGCTACCAATGGTAGATATATGGCAGAGAACACGTTACTGGCCTTAATTGCTTCAATCATTAAACAAACAGCCACAGCCAATGCTACGATATAACTGCTGTTAACCTGAGTCAAACATTCGACAATTGTCATAAGGCTTCCCTTCTTTCTTTTTTTAAGCGCCTTTCTTGTAAACGCAAGCGTTCATCCAATTGATCTGTTCGACTTTTTAAGCCTTCATATTCCGTCACCACATGGTATTCCAACTGACTGATTTCCACCCTTAACTTGTCCATGGAGTCGATCAGCGGTGCACTGATCGTCGTCCGAAATTGATGGTAAAAACGGCTAACCCCTGCCACTAAGAGCGAAACCACACTTAAGAGGGCCGCCACTTCTGCCAGACTTAAGCCAAAAATCCTCATCCTTCTCACACCCTCTCCTTACCAGCCTAAAGAGGACGCGCCTCTTTAGGCCTGATAGCCATTACCCTAAAATCTTTGTCCGAATGGTTTGAACTAAGTGAGCTTCTTTCGCTTCTGTGTATAAATCAATTTCTTTTTCCGTATTATGAAAAATCCCAAGAGCACTAAAATCATCCATCCACTTCTGCAATTTTTCCTGGTCTCTGATAACCGTCTCATCAAAATACTTTGGAATTAAAGTACTTTGACTACCATTACTGTTAAAAAAAGCCAGTTGCAATTTTTTTGATACAACTTCATCCATTTTCACACTTCCTTTCTACATTCCTTGGTGACGAGTCCGCTTAACCGTCACAATCTCATCGACTTTGATTTGATCTTTGGGAATCAAGTCCACAAACAATTGACCAAGAGCTACCAGCTTATCTGATTGAACCGTTTCTTTCAGATTAGGTAGGGTTTGTTTGCTTTTTTGACCCTCAGTTGTGTAACCAATTTCCGCACTGTGCTGTAAAAACACTGCTTCTGCCATCTGCCTCCCTCCTTCCATTTCCTATTTGCGACTTACCAAACTAAACCAGATCTGCTTTATGCCCACAGTTTAATAGACTTTCAAAAAAAATTCAAACCGCATTATTCATCCCTTTTCAAGACTTCCCCCAAACAACTTCACAAACTACTTCTTCGTTAAATGCTGAAAACTAAACATTCGACTCATTTTTTTGTTCAAAACGATCACGAAATTAACCAAAAAAGGCATGAATAATGCCTTTTTACAAAAAATAAAAAATATGCAAAAATATACCTATGAACTATTCTTGATATCTTCTCCTATCTCCATAAAAGGAGGGGAAAATACATGAAACATCATTCGATTTTTTGTTCTTCTGGTAAGTTGGATTTAGGAAAACACATGATTAGTGAGGAGCATCTCCCAGTCTATATGGCTGGTGCAATTGAAGAGGAAGGGGTTGATTTAACAGAGGATGTCTTTATCATGATGGTTGGCAAAGAATTGACAGGAGAAACCAAGACACTACTCTTTTTTATCAATGGTACGGTTAAAAAGACTCCTGTCAGCCCTTGTTTACTACACAAATCATTTGGACTCAAAAAAGGGGTGCAAAATCAAGGCAATTTGAGACAGGCTTTAAATTATTATCTAAAGAAACGTCCCCAATACCCAGCCTTTGTTACGCCAACAACCACATTTTCACGTGCTAAACAGGCTGTTTGGATAAGTTTAAACCTTGCAATTAAATACCGTCGAAGTCCTAATAAAAAAGATAAGATGAAACGTAGTTTAATTGACTTTTCATTTGGGGCAACTTTAGAACTTCACGTTGGCATTCAAAGTGTTCGACACACTTTTTTTGTAGATGTCATTGAAGCTTGGACCATTCAGCTTAATCATCTTTTAGGCGCTCAACCACTCACCCATATAGCTGGTGTGACGAACCCAGAAAACCACTATATGGTACAAAAAATAGCCAACAAAAACACGATGATTGAAAAGCAAAATGAACAAACAGCTTTAAACAGGATCAAAAAGCAGTCAATCGATATTATGGTTATCTGCCCCGAGGAGTTTATCGATACCCTTCATATTATTTCCAAATTTATTCCATTGAACAAACATGGTTATTTTGAAGAAGCTGATATTGATGACTTCCCTCGCAATCAGCGGCAACTGGTAAAGAAAATTCTCAGATGGAAAGAAGGAAAATAAGATGACCCAACATCGAAAAAAATTGGAATTAACGTTTAAAAATAGTCAAGGTCAAGTCTATAAATCAAGCGTGACCCACTTTCTGGATGACCTTGACCCAGTTATTTTTTCGGATCAACTTGACCGAACCCCCATGCTGGACACAGTCAACCAACAATTGATCTCTCAGCGCTTACGCCGAAGCCAATGCCTAAAGGTCGATCGGATTGATACCATCAAAAATAAATTATTTGATACTAAGTAAGGACGGGATTATTATTGGATCACAGAATAAGGAAGAGATATCAAGATAACTCGTGCTACTTCAGTGAAGATGAACTGGCACGGGTTTCCTACTGTCTTCAACTCCCTCTCATTCCTTAATAACATGGTTAGCCGCCTTCATCACAGAGTGTCACACCTCAGTTGACATCGGACTTATCACTTAATATCATCATTAAAAACATCAGAAACACTAGTATATCATGCCTTGACAGCAGGTGACTTCGTTAAATAACGAACTGATGGATGTCAACTAATTACGGACACCGGCTCCATTCCTATTTTTACGACATAACACTCTTTTGAAAACTAAAATAGCTCTGTCAGAACTCCATTGACAGGTTTCACTCGAAAAAAATAATTAATAACAACTTAGCTCAGAATCGACAAGAATCGAGCTGAATTAATACTCGTTTAATTCAGCTCCCTACTGCAAACTCATTAATAACATGTTTACCTAGTTCTCAAACTGACTGTCGTCACTCAGTTGACATCAAACTTATCATTTAATATCATCATTAAGAACATCAGAAACACTGGTACATCAAACCTTGACAGCAACTGACTTAGTTAAACAACGAACTGATGGATGTCAACTAATTACGGACATCGGCTCCATTCTTAATTTTATGACATAACACTATTTTGAAAACTAAAATAGCTCTGTCAGGACTCCGTTGATAACGTTCGCTCGAAAAAATTAGTTAAATACAAATTGATTCAGAACCGACAAGAATCGAGCTGAATTAATACTCGTTTAATTCAACTCCCTACTGCAAACTCATTGATAACATGTTTACCTAGTTCTCAAACTGACTGTCGTCACTCAGTTGACATCAAACTTATCATTTAATATCATCATTAAGAACATCAGAAACACAGTCATATCAGCCCTTGAAAGCAACTAACTTATTTGAAAAACGAACTGATGGATGTCAACTAATTACGGACATCGTCTCCATTCTTAATTTTTTAATATAACACTATTTAAAAATCAAAACTCAGAATTTGTCAAAGTCTTCTGTTAAGCTCATTACAACGATTAACCAGGCCATAACATCACACTAAATTAACCCCTAAAGTGGCTTTATCATGGCTCAGTTGACAATCGATGCCCGTCTAAATTTTTTTTAACAAAGTCAAAACACATTAATATCAATGGTTTTACTGAAAAAGCTTCATTGGCCCTCATCAAGACCGTCAACTGATGACGGAAAGCTAGCTGAATAAAAAAAATAATTTTATGACAAACAAGCTATCATCCCATAAGAACTGGGCAGGTCAGGTAGTACTCAGTTCATTTAGCTGACTTCCACAAACCAATAAAAAACCTGATTAATTAGTACCAAAGTCGACTGTCCGCTCTCAGTTGACATCACACTTATGACTCAATGTCATCATTAAAAACATCAAAAACACAGGTATATCATGCCTTGACAACAACTGACTTAGTTAAACAACGAACTGATGGATGTCAACTAATTACGGACATGAGCGCCATTCTTAATTTTGTGACATAACACTATTTTGAAAACTAAAATAGCTCTGTCAGGACTCCGTTGATAGCCTTCACTCGAAAAAATTAGTTAAATACAAATTGATTCAGAACCGACAAGAAGCGAGCTGAATTAATACTCGTTTAATTCAGCTCGCTACTGTAAACTTATTAATAACATGTTTTCCTAATTCTCAAACTGACTGTCGTCACTCAGTTGACATCATACTTATGACTTAATATCATCATTAAGAACATCAGAAACACAGGTATATCAACCCTTAACAACAACTGACTTAGTTAAAAATCGAACTGATGGATGTCAACTAATTACGGACATCGTCTCCATTCTTATCTTTATGACATAACACTATTTACAAGTTAAGCTCAGTTGACCATCCATAAGAAACACAGTTATTAAAAAAAACTTAAAAATTGGTAAGGGATTGAACTAGTATTCCCAACCGACTTATTGAGCATTACCCTCACCACGAAAGAGAATCGATCGAAATCTGCCAAAAATTTGGTCATTGGGAAAATCGATACGGTTGCCAGTCAATAAGGCGAGACCAAAGTCCTTTTCTTCATGGTTGAATGGTTCTAGCTTGCCTATTCCGCTAAAGGAAGTCTCTAACCTATTGGCGAGATGCTGTTTCAGTTTAGCCACTTTTTTACAGTCTGTTGCTGTTCAATACTGAAAGTCTTTAAGAACTTGTGGTGACCAAAATATTCGCATCTTATTATACCGTTCAATTGACTCTTCACATTCTATCTCAGAAAGTGACTGAGTAATATGGCGACGATTGCCAAATACCTACATATTCTCAACCTTGTTATCACCTCTTAGCACTATTGTGCCAAATGTCGTACGTCACCCCAATCTTAACTGTGGTAATACTTTCTAATACTCACAATCAATTGCTCAGTTTAATGACTTGCAGGTTAATGAAGAGGGCGGAGGTCCCTTTACTTTTTCCAAGTAAGCAATTCGTGCCAGTAAGACGGAGTGACTATTTTTTTACACTACTGTAAAAAAGTAGAAATAGAGAAAACGCTTTATCTTTGATAAACTAAGGGTAATCAATTAGGGCTTATTTTAGATTTACCATAAGACTCCTTGAGAGCTATTGATGGAGGTAAGAGTGATCACCTTACTGACTAACATTAATGTACCCTAGACGTTAATGTTTTATGCAAGCTAATTGCCAGCAACCGTTACTGTTTTCTGGCAATTAGTCCCTTCTGAACGTGTCTCTCACACCATTATCGTGCTGAACAATCTAAGCTGTCACTCTCACTTAACATGCTAATTGGCTGCTTTCATTCATTGTAATTGACCTAAATCCCCCCTATCTTAGGAAAAAGAGACAGGGGGGATTTTTAGTTGCAGATAATTAGCGCACTGCTTAAATTTCCAACTTTCTTTTTAGTTGGTCAACAAGACATTGGGCTTGTTTTAAGAAAAGGGATAACATTTATAGTGACTTTAAACTTGTCAGTAATTAATCTAGCCACATTAAGTTGGGCTTAGCTCAAACAAGCCGACTATTCTAATCTAACAAACCCAAGAATGACCATCAGCAACCGTCCCTGTATGACCATTTGAAGACAAAGTAGTAACTCAAGGCTCTTGCTTTCTCAACAGATTTCAACGACATCTTATTTCTAATTTTTTACACGAGTGTAAAAAATTAGAAATAAGATAGCATGTTAACGCTTACTCAATTATGATAAACTAAAGGTGTCAAAATCATTATTTGATATCTTCTCAAACTGGTAATCTTTTCCACTGTCCTTTTATCAGTTTATGATGATTCTGACCTATCGATTAGCATTAGAGCCCTGCTCTAATGCTTTTTTTGCGAGAAACGCTCACCAAAAAAGCCAGTTCGCCTTGCCCTTTGAACTGGCTTTATCCCTACTTATGCCCTAGCGATCTAAACCCTCAGGCAACGACCTCCCCTTCATCACCTTCCAAAGCTTCCCTAACAATTTGTTCTCGCTGAGCCATTAAGATTGCGGGTTTAACCGCTCCCCGTTTTAACTGAATAAAGGCACCGGCTAGACAAATTCCAATAATCCCCACAATCGTCACCATGGTTTTAACATCCAACTCGATAAACAGGTAGTAAGCCACAAAGAGATTACTGCCACAGGCCAACAGGCACACCCCATTCAAGAGAATCTTAGGCATGTGCAGGACGCTCTTTTGCCACTGACGGGGATGACTTTTGACCGTCTCCATGCACTTCAAATTTAAGTAACAGTTCAACAACATGGTGGGAACCATGATCAAGGAGACGATCGACTCCAAGGAAAAATTCAAGATAATCGGCACCACCCCTAAGGAATAAAATAACAAGCGGGTGACCCACGGAAAGCCACCGGCTGTTCGCTTTAAGAACACTTTCGGCAGCCAACCGTCTTCGGCGATTTGTTGAATCGGCTCACCCAACATGGTAATGGCCGTCACTAAGGAGGTGGCAATCGCAAAGACCCCTCCGCCTAAAATAAACAATATGTGAACCCAAGAGGGAAAGATCTGACTGGAGACCGAGCTCAAGTTTTGCCCTTCCAGTTCCCCTAAAGGCAGAACTCCTGAAGCCACCATGGACATTAAGCCATAAATCACTGCCAGTGACAAGGTAATCACCAAAATAGCCAAGGGAATCAGTCGCTTGGGATTTTTAGTGAAACTACTGACGGAAATCGGCCCCATGGTGGTCCCTTGACAAGCCCATCCCATAATGGCGATGGCTGAAAACAAGCCCACTGGCCCATTCAGTAAAAAGTCCTCCCCAGTGAAAAATCCCGACTTGACTTGAGGCAAACCAAAGGCAATAAAGGCCACGATGGCCGTCAATAAAATCACCGTCATAACATTGTTGATCTTCGACAAAAACTTAGCCCCTCTGGTAGTGGCCCCAAAAAACAAGGTGATTACCAGCACCCCGATCAACCGTTTATAAGGTAAAATCAGCGGAAAGATAATCCCGGCATACTCCACCATAGCCAAGCCATAGAGAGCAATCCCAAAGCCCCCAATCATACTGAACATGGCACTGACCCCGGTGGCGTAGGGGCCAAAGAGAAAGGCCTTTTGACCATAGTCTCCGCCTCGAAAAACAAACATCGAGCTCAACAACACATTATAAAAATACGCCAACAACATAATCAGACACCCACCTAAAACCGCCACCACAATCGAACGACCTGTATACGCAATCCCCGCACTTAATAAGACAAAAATCCCAGAGCCAATGGCTCCACCTAATCCCAAGGTAAATAAATCAAAAAATGTCAGTTGTTTCCGTTCCTCACTCATTTTTATACTCCTTTCAGCCTTAAAAATCCTCGTCAAATTCAATGGCCAAGCGCTCAAAGGCCGTCTCAATCCGTGATCGAGGAGCCGCCAGACAGACTCGTTCAAATAAATGACCTTTGTCTGGATCCGAAACAGTGCCCCACTCCAACAAGACCCCGGCATACTGATAAATCCGTCGATGAATCTCATCTGGAGTCAGGCCGTAGCCTTGAAAGTCCAGCCACAACACATAGGTCCCTTCTGGTCGAAAGGTTCTGACTAAGGGCAGTTTTCTAGCTAAAAATACCATGACCCAGTCAATAGTCTCATCCAAATAGAGATTCAAACGATCCAGCCACGCTTCACTTTCGTTATAAGCGGCCATCACTGCCCCAATGGTAAAGGGGCTTGGCAGATGGACACTCATCTTTTCTCTTAATCGTTCCCGCAAGGCCTCATCTTGAACAATCAAATTGGCCCCTTGAAGCCCAGCCAAATTAAAAGCCTTACTAACACTGGTCAAGCTGATTAAATTCGACCGATCCACCAAGGTCGCCATGGGATGAAACTCAATCCCCTG
>NZ_CAUQJB010000052.1:0-19188 GCF_963518325.1 uncultured Vagococcus sp.
CTTAGGTCCATTTTATATTCAGTCATTTTTTCCCTTCTTTCTATTGCTACATATATTAATCACCCTAGAAATCAATGTAATTCCTCGGGTTTACGTGACCGCTCCACATATCTGTACCTTCCATAAACTGAAAATGCGTGTGAATGCCTGTCACGTTACCAGATTCACCAATAATGGCGATTTTCTGACCTTTCGTTACTGTTGCGCCTACACTAACCAACAACTGTGAGTTGTGTCCATAACCCGTGAAAAGATTTGGTTTGTGCTGAATGATAATATAATTACCATATCCACCGTTCCAACCGTTCGCAGAAAAAACCACTGTCCCACTATTGCTAGCGTAGATAGGGGCTGAATTGTTGTTATTCACTAAATCTATTCCATTGTGTAATTCTTGTCCGCCACCAGTTGGGCTTTCTCGCCATCCAAACTCACTCGTAATAATTACAGGTGCGTCCAAAGGTTTCATAAATTCGCCTGAACTAGTCGGTGGCACTAAGTTTACAAACTTGTTATACCATTCAATGGCCCACCCTTGTCGTTCCGGATGTGCTGATGCTGGTCTTTCAAAGTTCAATTCGAATGCTAACGCCGCATTTGCTGCGCTTGTCTCAGCTTTAAAACCAGCTACTGTCGTAGGTGATACGGCGCCAATCCACTGACCATTAAACATACACCAATCAATCAATTTTCCTTGTGCAACCATCGTGACATAACTTTCTGTTATACTTGCTGCATTCATTAGCCGCTGTACATACTCACGGCCGTTCCATGTCGGGCTACCCACTAACGGATAAGCAGAACCATCCCATTGGACAGCTCCATACCCGGGACCAGCTCCACCACTTTGAGCAGTATCGGGATTCATGCTTGGCCCAACTTCACCTTGTACGTTACCTAAAATACCTGCAATAGATGCTTTACTATATCCTAGAGGTAAAAGAGTCATCCACAATTGCCAAGCGTATTTTTCAGCCTGAGTAGTGATTTCTGGCGGATATTGACCGTTCCAACCGCCACCACCTTGCCCTCCTGGAGTAACTTCTTGTCCTCCCACAAATAACTTACCCATTATTTCCACACCTTTTTTTGTAAGAGAAACTCCTGAGGTACCTGTTCCCATAAGGTCAATCCCATCTTGGCCAAACAAAGTAACTCTCGTGCTATTTTCTCCTGTGATGTGTTTCCTTGCAGGTATATATAAACCGTCGTCACTTTCATTGAAAACCTTAATAAAATCCCCGCCGTTAAGCTTTACTTGAATTGCTCTATCGGTAGGTCCACTATATCCTGCTACCCAATCAGGTAATTCTCCTGTAGTGCCTATTTCACCTATTCCCTCACTACCTCGCCAAAACTCAAGCCCTTTTTTTGTTAATTCCATAATCTTTCGGCTTGCATTCCAAATTTGAAGCAATCCGTTTACTAGTCTTAAAGTGTCACCAGTTCCATTAAACGAGCTTTCAAAAATACCGGCTCTAATCACCCCAGCTCTAATGTAATCAGCATTAAAGGTCCCGTCAATAGTCCACGCTGTTTTGAACTTGCTCATGTTAAAGTCGCCGTCTATAAAACCAATTCCCTCGCTGTTAGCTACTAGGAAGTGATCACTAGTATCCAGTGACTGCCCATTCATCCAAACCATTTGATAAGGCTCTCGTGAGTTTCCTTGCCCTGTGTCTTCTGGATTCATTAATAAGATAGATCCACCTTTAGCACCACGGATAATATCTGATTGATACTTAGATGTTTCAGTCGTTTCATAGAATGACATTTTAGACTTATCTAATACAGTTAATCCCATTTCATTGGCCACTACTCTATCGCTAGACGTCTTGTTTATGTTATCACCTAACTCTGAATAGACACGACCTGTAAGCCTGTCTAAGCTCGTTTTAAAGACTCTAGCACGATAGTGATAATCTCGGTCATACCGGTTAATTGTTACCGTATTGCCGATGGCGTCACCACCCAAAACAGTTGTTTTGAATTGAGTTAAAGGACGAGACGTTTCAATTAGCTGATCACAAGTTGCTTGTAGTAATTCTTTAGGATTTTCGATATCTTCAAAGATGACAACTTGCTCACGCTTCTTCATGCCTGTTTTAGTGGGAATGCCATAAAGAGCAGTCATTTCAGGTGTTTCCAACCAATTTTGACCTTTCGGCTTATCAAATGGATCACCTGAAGACTTCTTCCACTCAACATCTGCAAACTCTAACCTACGACCATATCCGTCCCCGACCTCTTCACCACGACCTCGGCCAATTAAAGAAGTAAATACTTGGCTACGATCTTGCTCTTTTACCACAGACAATGCGGTTTCGCCATAAGTGAAACGGTGATTACTAGCGACGCCAATTTGTTTATAAACCTCAATCCACTTATCTGTAACGCCGTCCCCTTCAATTGTGCACTTGAATAATATTTCGCAACCAAGTGTCTGCAAATACTTCAGTGATTCCTTGACCGATATATAATAAAAAGACCCGCTAACAGCCTTCAATGTGCTGTCTACGTGTCCTAGTCGCCATCCTGTGCCTTCAAGTAATCTTGTAGCAATTGATCTCATAGATTCATTAGATGGTCTAATATCTTTTACAATTGATCCGTGTAACTCGTCTGGCCCAAAGTTTACACCAATAAATGACAAAGTATTGTCCGGTTCAGATATCTTTAATATGCGATACATCGAAAATTCATCATCAAGTTCTTTTACCGCCATGTAAGCAGCATCTTTAATCGACTCCTCATAAACGGTAGCCACAGTTAATACATCGGTAATCAATATTGACTTATCGTCTTTAATCTCCTTGTCTTGGGTGCAACGAAGTAACTGGTCACCAAATGCGGTTAGTATCAAATGTTGGTTGTCATCAAAAAAATAAACACTTTCGCTCACATACTCACCTCTCTATATTTAATAGTTATAGGACCGTTACTTGATGTAATTATCTGCTCATTGTGGAGATAAAAGTTTTCGAAGTCACTTGTAAGGTCTAATAAAACTGTCTTGTTGACTCCGTTTACCAATATGCGGCCCCATCTTTCTGAAAAATCTACTTCGACTACGTCACCAATTTTGAAATTTGTCCCTGACATTGAGATAGTCTTAACGCCATCTGTTATTGTTAGCGGACCCTGCCTTGCAATAGTGACAGACATATTTAATGGCCTAGTTTTAAATGGCAATCTACCACCAATGTAACCATCTGTTTCAAATATTCGGGTATGTTTCCTTGGGTCCTGACAATAGATATCAAAACTAGAAATAAATGAATAGGAATCCCCCGGCACATCAGCTGTTGAAGAATATCGCCCTTTATAAATTAAATCTCGCTCATCATTAAAGTAAATTGGTACATCGTTTTCCCTTAACACGTACTCCATCAACCATCTGTAATTAAACATAATCATTTCTGGGTCATTATTCGTAATCATGTAATTGATTGTCAACACTCTAGGAGGGAGTGTTTGATTGGCTATGACAGAACCGACATTAATATTATCTACTTCTAAATTAACAGCCAACATTTCACGGCCACTTACTGATAAAGTGCGATAACCTTTAATTGCTTCTTCAAAAAAAATACCATCATAGTTCATTGCCGAGTTTGGCAATTTAGGACTACGACGGCACTCTCGTATTGTAGTATCTTCAAAATGATACAAATCATCACTCCTTTCCTAAAATGAAAACACAATATCAATTTCTCCGCCTTGAGTTTGCGATACATCGTCTACAAACTTCTCTAAAACTTGATTACCTAAATGCACATCTAGTTTTAATGATTGCTTGCTGCTATTTACCAGAAGCTCACTATTAGCGTTAATACTGCTTGTCATGCTCTTTCCAACTGCACTATCGAATCCATCAAGAGCAGGCATTGCAACTCTTGCACCAAATGAATTAGCGATATCGTCAGCCATTCCGCCAACGGTACTCTTAACCTGTTTAAACCCGGTTAGCAAACCACTGTTCAGACTGTCCATGATCGCATTACCTGCAGGGATTAATAACCGCTTATCATAACTGATCGGCCCTTTATGGTCCCGAATCCAATCACCAATACCGCCAACAAAGTCTTGAACGTTCTTCCAAGCGCCTTTTAATCCTTTTAGGAAACCATCCATTATGGCTTTACCAGCTTCCCACAGGTCGATTTCACCTAATTTAGTGAACCAGCTGATAACTTTATCGACAGTTTCTTTGACACTATCCACAAGGTTAGTCCACGCGTTTTTAGCGCCCGTCACCATGTTATTAAACGTCGTAACTGTATTTTTTTTCAAGTTATCCCACCAGGTAGTAACGTTAGTTACAATCGCTTTAACGGTATCAATAAACCAAGTTTTCAGGTTAGTCCATGTTGTCTTAATCCAGTTAATAGTCGCATTAAATGCGTCAATTGTCCCTTTTCTCAAGTTCTCCCAACCTTGGACTGTCCCTTTAACAATATTATCTATCGTCTGAGTAAACCAAGTCTGAATGTTTGTCCAGATTTCTTTAGCCTTCGTGCTGATCTCATTCCATTTAGTTACAGCGAACTCACTCATGATTGTCCAGAGATTACTTGCTGTTTGAACCAAGGCTGTAACGTATCCAACTATCGTATCTTTAATTGTGTTAAAAATATTAGCTGCGTTAGTCATGATCGTATCCCAAATCATGATCAAGTCTTCTTTTAATTGTCCGAAATCACCAGTTATCAATCCTACTAAAACCAAAATTGGAGCCATGATGACACTTTTAATGATTTCCCAATAAGAAGTTGCAACGGATTTGATACTTTCCCACAACCCACTAAACCAAGTTAGTAGTGGTTCAAATGGCTTTTTGATAGTGTTGACAACGTCCGCTATCCCTTCACCAACGCCTTTAAACCAATCTTTCGCGCCTTTCCAAGCGTCTTTTACACCGTTACCCGCTGATTCAGCACCAGTTTTCATTCCATCCCAAGCACCCTTTGAAGTGCCTTTAACACCTGACCATAAATCGCTAAACCATTGTTTGGTTCCGCCCCAAGCGTCTTTCACTCCTTGAACGGCATTGTCTACTCCATCGGTCAGCCCCTTCCAGATATCTGAAAAGAACTGTTTAACACCATCCCAAGCTTTCTTAACCCATTCAGCAGCATCAGAAAAAGCTTTTTTGATTGTCTCCCAAATTTTAATAACATCATTTCTGAAATCTTCGTTGGTATTCCACAGATACATGATAGTTCCAACCAAAATAAGAATCGCTGTAATCAATAAACCTATAGGGTTTGCGTTCATTACCGCATTTAAAATTTCTTGGGCCGCTGTGTATAATTGAACTGCCTTTTTAGCCGTCCCCATTACCGTTTGATATGTTGCGATAAAACCGATTATTCCAAGAATTAACGGTTTGAATGGCTCGATTTTTTTATATAAATCTCCAATCGTTTTAATAGTAGGTGGTATCAATTCGGCCACTTTACTTAATCCAGTTTCAAACTTCGCACCTATCTCACCTATCAGCTTACCTATACCACCTAAATTAGCATCTTTAAGTGAATCGTTGATTGCGCTAATAATATTAGCCATACCACGAGTAACTGCAGTTTTCATGTTGGCCAAACCGGTCCCAATACCTCCAGTCGCATCCTGAGCAATTTTTTCTAAAGATTTAAGACCGCCACCACCATTTTTATTCAAATTAATCAACGCATCTTGGAATTGTTCAACAGAAATAGAACCATCTGATAAGCCAGCTTTAAGTTCTCCAGTGGTTTTACCCATCGTTTTACCTAATGCGCTTAAAGTAGGCCCTAATCCAGCATTGATCATGCTGTTCCATGTTGCAGCATCCACCTTACCATTTGAAAATGATTGTGATAATTGAACTACTGCATTATCAACCATCGCAGTTGTGCCACCAAATCCCAAAATACCATTATTCATAGCAGCAAATATTTCTTCGGACTTACCTAAATTGTCTGTTGATGAGGCGAGCAATTGTACATTGGATATAGCGGCATCTAAAGGAGTCGGAAGGCCGTTAATACTTTTCTTCAGCTGTTCCATGGTTTTATCTACTTCGCCTGCTGCAAACCCCATATTCTCAAATGAACGGGTGGAGTTATTCAATGTGTCAAACCGTTTGATAGCTCCGCCTACTGAATCTTTCACCATGTTAATACCAGCGTCCACTAACTTAAACACGCCGATACCTTTGGCAATATCCATTATTGATGTACCAGTCTTTTGTGAGTCGGAATCTAATCCACCCATGGAACGCCTGGCATTCTCCATCGACTTAGTAAAACCGCTATCGTTAGCTGATAGTATCGCTTCAATGCTATATGATTCTATAATAATTACCTCCTTTCCTTAGAGGCTAGCTTTACGAAATAGCTCTTCGAAAACTTTGTCTTCACCCATCTGACTAAGTTGTTCCATCCCTAGGATTTCCCTTTCCTTCTTTTGGTAATCAAAGAAGGAATTAAAGTTTTTAAAGTATGGAACATCTTTTTTCCCTACTTTTTTAGAAGCTTTAACTTGTTCGGCCAACCAAGCTTGTAAATGCAAGTTGTACTCTTCATCCAATCTTTTCAGCTTATAAGCCGTCGTTCTTAACTCGAATTCATAGGGCGTCATTCGTTCGATCTCTTTAATATCAGTAATACCTAAACTTCTGAAGGAAAAAATCTTTATGTTTTCGTAAGTCTGAGCAGAACTTTCCGTTACTTCTTGTTTTTCTTCAAACTCTCGTTTAAGTTTCGCATCGCTAACTTTCCCGCATTTGATTCCGCCAGTTCCTTCATCACTTGGTCAAATAAAGCTTCAATGTCTTCTACTTCATCGATATAATCGTCAATTTCATCTTGTTCTATTAACTCTTCCTCGGTTAAATTGGCCATGTACAAGACATTAGATAGTGTGTTAACATTCGTACCCTGTAATTCGGGAACAACTTTTGCTGACAAACCGAATCCAAACTTGATGCCTTCTTGTTCTAACGGCAATCGCTTATCAATCTCCCTGACAAACTTGGTCCCAAACTTAAATGAATATGTTTTTTTATTGATTACTAATTTCATGTGTTTTCCTCCTAATATAAAAAGGCTAGCAATAAGCTAACCTTTACTCCGCTGTGATAGTTAATTCTGTTTCGCTTGTTCCCACTACAATATTAGTGGGGACGCTAGGGTGTAGCTTTAACGGTATCTTTAAAGACATATTGGACAACTTCCGCTTGATCCGTTGTAAGTGTTGCGAAACCTTCTTGGCCAACACCGTTGATAGCAAACTCTAAAGATAATTCCATTGCATCCTCTGAGTTAGCCGTTTGAGAGAAACTTGAAAGATAACCTTGGAAATAGGTAGCCGCAAACTTTTCTGAATTTTCTGCAGTTCCCTTTTCAGATTTATCAATCTCCCAGATTTCAATGAGCTCACCTTTAATTAACGCCTGCTTGAGCTCCTTAATGTGCGGATCCCCTTTTGCTGCAATTGAAGTAGCTGAGAAATCATATTCTAATTGTGATAAGCTTTGTACTGCCCCATCTTTAGTAGGTGAGCTATTTGAATCACGGCTTAAACCTACTTCATGTTCTGTCTGGAAAGCTAACTTCCATGCGGCTTTTTCTGTCTCTTCCTTAAGTAATCGATACAAAAGGATTACATCAACGCCTTGTTTTGCTTCTAATGCCATTTAAATTCCTCCTATCGTAATCTGAAATCCAGTGTGATCATCGCTCGTTTTAATGGCGTATTAGTTGTTGTATCATCAATTATGCGAATGCTGCTACCAATGATATCTAATTGCCACGCATAACCTTCAGTGTTACGTATCTGTAACGCCTCGTTAAAAATAGCAGACGCCATGTCTGAAACTTGCTTACGTTTCTTTTGCAGTCCCCAAACATTTAACATTAATGTGACATTCCCTTTAACATCAGTTTTGTTTGGTTGGTGTGTAGTGTCAGTTGATTCTATTTCCACAAAAGGATAACCGGCCTCGTTCATTGGTTTATAGTCATAGGTTGTGTAACCTAATGCTTCCGACCGTTTAAACACTTCATCAAATATCGATTGATCTCTAGTTTTAATCATTGGTTACCTCCTATTTGACTAGTCTATCCATGTCTTTCTTGAACTGTAATGATTGGGCTTTGAAATTGGGTCTTACAAAATCCTGTTTCGCCATAAATCGTGTTCCGAATATCAAGTAAGGGGCATACTCAGCCTGAATTAGTACTTTCCCTGTCAGTCCATATTGAGCAACCACAAAAATGATTGAGCGCTTAAGAAATCCAGTATCTACCGGTGCGTCACGCATCATTTTCTTTTGAAGTTCTGACGTATTCATTTTCACCACGTTCTTAACATCATTCATAGTGGCATTCTGCTTCAGCTTTTTTTCTAAAGCGTCCAACCCAGTAAATCTAACACTACGCCTAACCATCTTTAGTCACCTCTTGCACAATGAAACCAGCTCTTAAACGTGTATCTCGATACTTTGTTATTTCATAAATAAGCCCATCTATCACAACGTAGTCCCAAACCTCGTTGTAAGGTCGTAAGAGCCGAATAACCTTAGCGCCTTCCTTTATATCACCGAATAACTTAACACTTCTGTCAGTGCCTAAGTCTGTCACATTAGCCCGTTTAGTTTTAGAGTGTTTAACCGAGTCTTCGTGCTCTCCTGTTTTAGGATTGTACTTCCCTTCAGTTTCACGAATAAAAATAACTGGTTTGTTATACCTCATACAAACATCGCCGCCGATCGATTAGCGTTCGGATTATCTTCATCACGCTTTTTCTTTAACCAGGCATTTATGTCATCCTCAAATTCGGCTAATAAAGCGGCATAGTTGATTGATTGACCTTCTTGGCTGTATGAGTTCATTCCCTCGTCACCTTTGCGGTTAAACCGCTTGATAGTCACGTCAGTAACGATGTAATCAAGTTCAGTAGGTACCTCATCAACAAAACCAAGTCTAACTTTTAACTGTTTGATAGTCCGCTTGATGAAATCTGTCAATTGTGGGTCTAAATCGGTCTCTGTGATCTCTATAGACCGTTTGACCTCTGTTAGTATTGCTAGTTCATCCATGACTGCCTCCTTTCGAAATTAAAAAGGCTAGCCATGTGACTAACCTTCTGATTGAGTTAACGTTAACACGTGAGTGTCTTTTTTCGAGCCGTCAATGGTTGTGACAGTCGTTGTATAAGTCCCTGCTGGAACAACTGTTGTCCAAGCGATCAAACCACTACTGTTAACTGTTAAGCCAGCTGTTATTGGTGAGATTGCATAACTCACCGCCTTGTTTGTTGCGTTTGTAGGTGCAACTGTTGAAGTTAATTGTCGATTAGCCGCCGTTCCAGCTTCAGCAGAACTTGTTTTAGGCGAAATCGTTACGCCAGTTACCGCAATAGGTTTAGTTTTAGCTGCAGGACAGTCTACTCTAGGGCCTTCAACGCCGTCGATTTCCCAAGCTAGCTGGTACTCACCAACTGGAATATCAGTGTTAGGTGTTAAACCTGTTGCTTTTACCGTAGCTTTACCATTACCACCACGTTCTGCGCTATCTACTAGGGTGCTTCCTTTGTATAATTTCAATACATCCGCCATGTAATAGCTCCTTCCATCGTTAATCTAAGCACCTCTATTCCGCTGTAAAAGAGACCGACGTAGTGTCAGTCTCACTCACAACGTTTTGAGGGGTGCTAGGGTGTTTTAGTTGTTAAGATAAACACTTTATCAATCTGTTCGAATGACGGTAATGTAATCATTGAGGCTTTCGTCTCTACGTTAACCGGATCAGCTTTCTTCATAGTTGTAACCGCAACACCTAAATCAACAATAGATACGTTAGCAACATTAGGACTAGCCATCAAATCTGACTCTTCAGGTGTTGTTCCAAACCAGGTATTCCCCAAATCGATACCAGGAAGTAAAACAAACGTATCATTTGGAATGAATTTCTTAGTACCCGTTGAATCAGTGTAAGTTTTATCGTAAACAACGATAGATAAACCTAATTCTTCTGACACATAATCAATCAAAGATTGACGTGATAGTTTAGCTTCACCAGCATTACCATTGTTACCTAGAATCGTTGCCTTAATAGCTGCGTTTTGGCGTAAATTACGGAAAGTTTTTGTATTTAAAATAGCTCGAGAAGGACGCTCTCCAGTATCTTCTACAATGGTATCAATGGCATCTTCAATATCCTGAACCGGATCTGATTTTTCTGCGTCTTCCCATGACACCGTTACAGTCTTTTTGTGGTTCGCCGGCATACCATAATCAACATCGTAATTTTGTCCGTTTTCAGCAATTACAATGCTACCAGTCGTTAGTAATTGCATACGCATAATTTCGCGACGTACTGCAGCACCACGTAACAAATCAACAACATCGTCGAACACGCGGTTTAAAATAACATTTTTATATTCGCTGTTATTCGTTTGATTAACCATGTTTAGTTCTTGGCGCAATTCTTCATCGATATAATAAGATTCTTTAAAGAAAATCATCTTATCCATTAATTCCTCGAACCCTTTACGACCACGAGGGATTACGTCAGCACCTAATTCAGAGGGGCGCAAAGCAACTGGAGAACCAACTTTACCTTTTAGCCATGTTAACTTCATGCCTAACTGTTTCTTGTCCGGGAATAACTCTTGCCCTAAGTATGGCTCCAACTCCTGAGCTTTTGACATCCAATATGTCGCCACGTTTGGCGCTTTAACTAAATCAAAAATATTATCCATGTTTTAATTTCCTCCTATGTTTTCCTTATTTGTTACGCTTAACAAAGTAAACTTTGCCGTCTAGCGCCGTTTTCGCTTCTGCAACTACTGTGACATTTGGGAAACGGAATTCGTTTACTGTTCCAAAATAAAGTAGCGTTCCGTTCGCTTTATTTTTACCGTTGAAATGGATATCATGTAGCGCCACACCATGTGCAGTAGCTCCGTTGCCAGCTGTGTTCGTTGATGTTAGTACCGCTTGTTCAGCAGCAAAAGGATCCGCGCCGCCAATAGGCGTACCTGCTAAAATAACCTTTTTACCATCAGCCCCCGCCGTTACGCCAGCATCACCGACTACAACCGATAAGCTTTTATAGTTGCTCACATCTGCCAAAATCTGATTCTTGTTTCCGAAAGTTCGTTTTTCCATCAATAGTTCCTCCTATTTAAAATAAGTTTTCTTTGGTACTTCTGTTTTATTACGTTCTGCTAACTCTTTACCAAACGCCCCTTCACCTTTTGCAAGTGAAGTATTTCCACCAAGTGTTTCTTTTGATCCCAATCGTTTTTCAAAATCCGCTTTAATCGCTTCTCGCTCGTTATCAATTGCCTCCAGATAAGCTTTAACATTGATAGAAGTGGTCTCGGCATCGTCAGTTACAAGTAACCCTAAGACATTCTTAGAAGCTATCACACCACCTCCAGCTAACATTTCACTTGCAGTTTCAGACATCTTATTAAGAGTTTCTTTACGCTCATACTCAGCGATTTTTTCATCACGTTTTTGGATTTCATAAGCGGTTTTTTCGTCTTCGCTTAATTTAGCTAATTTCTCAACTTCAGCTTTTTCCTTTTCAGTCTGAGCTTGCCATTTGGCGAACTTTTCATCAATAATCCGATTTACATCATCATCTGAGTACTTCTTTTCGGGTTCTGTATGTTCAACTGGTTCAATAGGATCAGCAGGTGGTGTAGCTCCCCCTTTGTCTTCTGGTTCAGCAAAAAACTGCAAATTCATTCGTAATAAATTCTTTGGCATAATCTTCATTTCCTTTCCCATATCTTTTATTGTGGATAAATGCTTGCACGTTCCATAGCTTTTTACGTCATCAATGCTTAGACAATAAGAATAGCTCTTAACAACTGGTTACAATCCCCTCGCTTTCAAATCTTTATCCCATGCTTCACGATTGAAATGAGCGGCGGTGCTACAATGACAGTTCGGATGCATAGGATAGGCATTTTCTCCAATCTCCATGTCCTTCACTTTAAATATTTTGCCGTCTAACGGTTTGCAAATATCACAAGCAGTTCGTTCCGCTATATATTCGTACTCGTCATATCCAAACTCATTGTAAGATTCTCTCTGAGCTTCAAGTTGAACACGGGCCATTTCAGTCACTAATAATCTATCAGCTTCATATCTGCTGACACCGAAAGCTTTCTTTATCTCTCTAGCCAACACACGAGGATTCTTACCTTGTGTAAAACCTCTCACTAGTAACTTATCAAGTTCACTTTTTAAACCAGACTGGTTAGCCCATAGTCGCTCAGAGAAAGTTGCATTATGAAACGATGCATTGACGATTCTATCTAGAGTCTTTTTATTCAAATTACCTGTCTCGGATAGGATGCCAGCTTGTCGTTCAAATTCGGTTCTAGCTTCACCACTTAATGTTTGGCTATAAAATTTATCCAAATTGTCAAACAGATCAACCATTTCAAGTCCGATGTTAGTTTTTAGTAATTCCAACCGGTTAACTCTCATGGTCATGTTATACAAACGCATTTCAGAGTTAGCACGAGGACTAAAATTCCGTTCTTTTACATACTTACGGGCTTTTTCAGCATATTTCACTATGTCCGCCTTATCAGCTCTCACCTTAGCCTCTTCTATGGTTATTCGTTCACTACTAGCATAATTAGCATAAGCTTGGTTTATTTCAGCTAAAACTGCGTCGTAAGCTTCTACATACCGTTTCTCTAGTTGTCTTAAAAGCTTCTTTTCATCTTTGATACGTTTTTGTTGATGATCCTGTTCTCGTTTCTTCCAATACGATTGTGAGTTAGCCATCTATACCAACTTCTTCCACTTCCTCAGATACTTTGGTTTTATCAAAAGCTGTATCAATGCCGATATCAATTGGCGATTCTGCTTTCAAACGTTTCATTTCTTCGTCAGCTGGAACACCAGTTAACTTACTGGCCATTTCGCAAATCGTTTGTTCTGACACAACAGCATCCATACCGGTAATCACCTTCATGACTTCCTCATCTGACTGCGGAACGTTAGGAGTAAACAACACCTCAATATCGTTAACACGATCATAAAGGTTATCTCTCAGCTTGCTTTCTGACGTGAAGAAAACCTTAACCTTATCTCTAAACCTACTAGGCTTATTCAAGTTCTCTTTTATACTCCACGAATAAGTCAGCAACCTTAGACGTCTCATCAATGCTTTTTTTACCATTCGTTCCTTGTTCTTAATGTCGTTATCGCTACCCCATCCTTTAAACCTAAAACCGACACCAGACTGATTGCCGCCCATATTTTCATCAGTAAAATCAATTAGAGCTGTAAATCTTAGCATGTCAGCGACCAGACGATCGTTATAAGCCTCCACCCCCGTTGTGTCGTATTCCTTTTTAAGGTAATAAGCTTTAGGGTCCGTTCCCGTCTGCCCTTCTGGATACATTTTCTTGTCACCCATAATCAGCATTCTGGCTCGCAAACTATAATCGATTGCATCTTTATCAAGTGAGCCGTCAGTTTTCTTAAACGTGTCAGGGTTACCTTCTAGTACAAGCAACGCTTCTGACATATCTTGTTGAAAGTTAGCCATTTCAGATTGAGATAAATCGTAAGCATCGATGTTGTCCAACACTGGCTCAAAATCTCCTCGTCTATCCTCATTGTTAATCCATTCGTTAATTTGAACTGAATTAAAATAGGTTTGCCTCACCTGGTCCTCTTGAACGGCAATCTTACTTACATCGTCACCTTCCGACTCCAAAACATATAAAAAACCATCATTAGCATATAGCTCAACGATAGTTTTAGTTTTTCCTTTAAACTCAATTGTGTAATACCTAACTCCACAAACGCTATTCCTGTCAACACTCGTATCATATATAACAAATGTCTCAAAAACATCAAGTTTGTTGACAACTTCTTCTCCATTAACATTCCTATCAACTAATTCAAAACCCCATCCATATGTAAAAACATCATCCGCCATGAGTTGATTGTGGTATGCTTCGTTAACCCTTGTAGAAAAATCTTCTACTTTTTGAGTAATTACTTCGTCACCATTGTACTCTATCGGATTGCCGACTAGGACTCCTCGCTTGAAGGAGACGATAAACTTGGCGAAATCACTAGCTATTCTGTTATCTGCTCTTGTATCACTCTTTTTAGGTCGGTACTTGATATTGTTATCAGCCAAGCTATATCGCTTCAACTGTTTCAATCTAGGCAGCTGCCGTTCTTTATGATGGGTAATAAATCCAATCACAACATCAATAAAGCTTTGTGCCCTAAAATCAATGTGAGTCTCAATGTTCCCAGTTCCATTATTAATCATTTGAACAGTCTCTAACTCATTTACAGGAACTTTGTATATCTTGGTAGCCTCATCATCAAATCTATGACCACCTAACAGCTCAATTACTTCTTCCACCTAATCACCCCTATCCTTAAAATATTTTTTTCATGAGGTTGATCGTTTCCTTAACATCAACCGGATCTGCTTGTTTAGTCATATCTCCTGAAAATGCATACCGAGTTGAATCAATAGCATGGTTGTCTTTATCCTCAAGTCTCGCTTTAGGGTTGCCATCTTTATCAGTTTGATAGTCAATATTTTCAAACTCCCTCGCAATATTAGGCGTTCTTAGCGGGTCAATGTATATTACATCCAAATCATCAAGCCACTTTTCGCCATATTCAACGCTATCTGGACCCTTTTTAACCTGGTATAATCGTTTTATGCCGTGTTCTTCTCTCATTTCGGCATTTGATTTTGGTTCTACCTCCGCATAAATGTCTTGATAATCGTATTTGTTTCCTTTTATCCATTGGGCGGCACGCCTGTTACTGCATTTAACCTCATATAATTCATCGATAGCATAAATACAATTACGTTTCTTATCATAATGCCACCTAACAAAAGCTAATGGGTCCGTTGCGTAACCGTAATCGATACCCTGTCGGATATTATCAAAGTCAGCAACCATTTCATCTGTGATTGACCCAGCAACCACTTGAAGATTATCAAACGGCACTACACCCGAACCAATTGCCTTTCCGTCATACTCCCATTCGGCACGTAGTTTATTTCGGCTCCTAGATGCCGCCACCTCGCTTAGAAATTCTTTAGATATAAAAGGGTTATCTTTGTATGTCGAATGATGAACCAGCGTGTTTGGTGGTTGAAATGAGCTCTCATACTTCTTGTTAACCCACGATTGTTTTCTTTTAGGTGGGTTGTAGCTGTAAAAAAACTTATAAAAAAGACCATCGTCTAATTCCCCACGTAATAAGGAGTTAGTGATAGTCGTTACTTCGTCTTCTGTTTTGAACTCGCCTAACTCTTCTATCCATCCGATAGCAAATGGAAACTTAGCGTCCTTTAACGACTTTATTCGTTCGGGATTTTGAGCACCACGGAAGATCATATAGTTACCACGAGGTCTGTAGGTTATTTTTAATGGCGACTTGTTAAATCTGAACAAGTGAGTTACTTCCTGTTCTTCTATCGCCCACTTCATTTGCTCGTACAAAGACTGTTCAAGTGTATTGTCAACATACCTAATACCAACAGCATTCACAGCAAATCTCATAAGGATTTGAGTAATTACATGAGCAATATCCGAAGACTTACCAGACCCACGTCCACCTTTACAAACAACGTTAAGGATATCTGAATTCAAAGTAACTTTCCAAATTACATGAAATTTTTCAGGTATTAACTCCGATAACTTTTTAGCCATCATCCTCACCACTTATGTCATCAATAAATACTGGCATTTCAGTTATTTCAACTTTTTGTTTATCTATGAAGGCACCGTTAATCTTATAGAAATGTTCTAAAGCTTGGTTGCGTTCCTTAAACCCTGCAGAGAACTCCTTAACCTCTTCGGCAATAACTTCACCTGTCAACGGGTCTATTTCTCTGCTCACGAACTTCTGCGCTTCACCCTTAGCAATTGAAGCTGTTAAAGCTAACGCCTCTTCAATAGTTAAATGCCGCTCAATTTGAACCTCTTTTAGCTTCGTTTTGATATACTCAGAAACTTTTCCACCTTTTTCCACCAACTTCTCTCTGGCGTTCTTAGCGTAATTCTCTTTGTACCCAGCTTTTAAAGCTGATTGATATGCATTACCTGTGATGATGTACTCATCAGCGAAGATTTGTTGCCTTACATTCAATTTACTCACTTTCCACCACCACCTTAATTATCCTTTGCCCGTATACTCATACTCATCATTGGTTAACTTAAATTTGAACGTTTCAACCTCACCTGTGTTGGTATGCTTACCACCTAATCGGTATTCAGTCACACCGTAATGCTTCATAGTGCTTATCGCCATCGTAATTACCTGTTCCTCATCTGCTACCGATTCAATCAATACTTGTGTAATATCCTCAATAAACTTTTCTTGGTTCTTCATAGTTACCTCCTAACTGTTAATTAGGTTTTTATAAATCAATCTACCCTTGTAGTAACTCTCTATGTGTTTTACCAATTCAGTCAATCTTGGCTCTGTATAAAAGGCTGATAACGAAACAAATAGTTTATTCTTGTTCCCGTCAAAGTTACTTTCTATCAAAGCCCCATTATCAGTAGCCTCTTTAATGTCTCCTTTAATATTATTGATAATCGCCCGATGGAACTGCTTCGGTACTTTAATTGTCAATTGGTATAAATTCATTATTCAGTCACCACCCCATCATAAAATTCAATAAGATAACCGACAAAATTATCAATACTTTCTTTATCAGGTGATACGACCACTGCTGTGATACTCAATCCGTCATCCGCAATCGTTGTAACCATTGAAAGGAAGTTATCTTTTGCCGTTCCCTTGATTTCTTTATCAAGTCTCTCCTTATACACCTGGACAAATTCTTTATCCGGCGTAATAATCAATTTTGCTTTATTCATTACTTCACACCTCTCTTATAACCCTCATACTTATTTTGAATATGTTCGTCATTCCATTGCCCTTTACCTAAATAAACAAGGTCGCAAATAAACAGCTCGTTTTCAGTTGCTTCACGTTCCATTTCAATGATTGATCCGTACTTATTAAGTTGGACACTTTTTACATGCCAACTAGGTTTCGGGTATTCGTGATTTCTGGATAAGTACCAGTAGTTTGTCATCAGTCTCACCACCTACACGTAATACACGCCGATAGGCACATACTCGTCATACTCAATTAGAAAGAACCGCTTATGCGACATATCAAACGCATTATCTCGGTGGTAGCCATCAATAGGCGCTCTCGTCGGTGCTTGCCTGATCATAAAGCCGTCAATATCCTTATACGCCTCGTGGTGCAGGTGACCTGTAAAAGCTTCTCTAGTGATTACTCCTTCCGCTCCCCATAAATGACTAAAGATAATCGAGAACTTAGCGTGATACTTTTTCCATGTTGATTTATCTCCATGAGTCATGCCAATAAAGTTATGTCCTAACAATGTTGCTTTAAACATTTCCTTATCAGTTTGAAAGTCCACGTTCGATTGTTTGCTGTGGAGCATTTCAAGAGTTAGAGCGACCGTTTGGCCAGTTATCTCATCGTGATTACCAGGGATGTAAACAACTTCCACACACTCAGCGTGTTCTGCAGCTTTTCCAATAATTGAGTCAATATACTTTACCGCTGACTTCCAAGCAGCTTCCATATCAACTTTGTCTATAATTGTTCCGCTAGATGTGGTCCCTCTATGGTTATCATTGTGTAATAAATCGCCGCCTAATATGACCAGTATCTTCTTATAGCCATTGCTGATCTTTTTATGTGTTTTAAGAAGAGGAAGTTCATAATCTTCAAATGTAGCATTCCCAAAATGGAAATCAAAAATAGGAATAACTAGGTATTCATTACCAGTTACTCCTTTCTGTTTAGGTTCATATGGTTTGAGATTATTTGTTAACTCTTTGAATAATTCTTCATAGTCAAGCCCATTCTTAATAGGCCTGACAAATATCTTACTCTGATATAAAGGTTCCTCTCCTATTTTCTGTCCCCAGATATTATTTATTGCCTTATCTAATGTCCAAAGCATAGGATTATAGCCGTGAGCTAGTAAAACATATGAAGGGCTCTTTGATTGCTCTGTTGTCATTCTTATTTGAATATGGCTTACTTGTGTTCCGTCATTATTAATTGTTATTGAAGACTGTTTATCAAGACCAGGCAATTCAACGTTAGACTTCCGACGCTTTTCATTGGAAAACTTTTTATTAATAGCCATCACAGTTAGCTCACAACCAAACTCATGGTTTAAAATTGCTGCCACTTCTCTACTCGTGCACCCACTATTTTTTAATTCAATAGCTCTATTAAACATTTCTTCTGTCCATTTTTTTATTTGAATCACCTGCCTTAAATTAATAGTATAAAAAAACACCATGCAATTAAGCACGATGTTTATAGTCCTGACCGAGATAACAGACTTCGAACCTGTGACAACCTGATTTACAGTCAGGTGCTCTACCAACTGAGCTATATCTCATGAAAAACCACCACAAGCGCATTGCTATCAAATAAAAGGAGGTGTGCTTTCGAAATGGAGTTGGTTTGCTTGTGGTGGACATAGTTAAATCTAGCATTTCCGCTATTACCTAACTACCTGATAATACAATATTAACACGATTATGGAGCAAGAAACGGTAATCATTTTTCGAGCTTATTCACCGCCGTTTCTATCTCAATGCCAATTCTTTAGCAATTCTATCGACAATAGCTTTTTCAATTTTCCGGCAAGTATCCTCCGTTGTTCCTTTAACTGTCATCGATACTTTAGCCCATGATTGCATTCTTTTTTTTCCTTCAGCGATAGTTTCTAATTCAAAATAACGCTGTCTGATGATATCTAGAGAAGTTTTATCGGTAACCTTATTTAGGACTCTCTCAATGGCTTCGACTTCATCAACCATCGTTAAAAAATCTCTGTTAGTCCACACCCTCATATACTCATCCTCGACCGGATTGCTAATCCGACTTGATCTTACCCCACCTGTATTTTCGTCATTTTCTTTATACGGAACCCTCAAAGCTTCTTCCATCATTTCTTTTTGAGCTTTATTAGCTGGATGGTCTTTTAATAACTTTCGCACATAACTTCTTGCTTCATTACTTACAGGCGTTTTTATCACCATCTAATCCCTCCTTTTTATTCTTCCGAACAATAATAAGTTTTATTTCATCAACCATAACCAAAACATCCA
>NZ_CAUQJB010000053.1:0-18305 GCF_963518325.1 uncultured Vagococcus sp.
TGATTTAAAAAAGAAAGAATTGAAACGGTCTAATCTTTAACTGATGAAACAGAGACGAAAATAAATATATATTATAATGATGAGTCAATCTCTTGATAAAAAGGAGATTGGCTTATTTTTGTGTCTGAAAATTTAGGAGGAGATTATCATGAATAAAAAATCAGCAAAGCGTATCGACATCGAGAGTGTTAAATTAGTCAAAGAAGCATCGGTCCTATATCAACCAAGAAAGGTGTCTATATCAGGTGATTTATTTGAGTTGATTCGTTAATTCATCGGAGAAAGAGACAGGGAGTCTTTAGTTGTGATTGGGGTGAGCGCCAAATGGTAAAAGCAGTAGGTAGGTCAGGTAATGAGAGTAAGGAAACAAAAAAATCTAAAGTGAAAAAATCAGGTAAAACAGAGTTGAAATCTGCGAAATCATCTATCAAAACTGCTACAAGTGGTTTAGGTGAATCTGTTAAAGGTCAGTTTGGAGATAAGGTTGTTGAAGTACTTGATAATCAGACAAAATTATTAGATGATTTTTAACATAGAGTCTCTAAGATAATACCTCGTCAGTTAAAATATCAGACGAGATAGCGTTAGAAGTAGCTCGAAAGCACTAAGAATAAATAGAGATAAATTCCAATAATACTAGCGAAAAATTCCCCTAGCATTTTCTTGGTGGGGTACTTCCATTTGTGTTATTTCTTTATTCCAAATACATCGGTGTGGGATGATGATCAGTAGTGGGATTATCGGGGCAGGGAAGCTGATTCCTCCGATTATTACTTCCATTTATCAAACCCTTAAACCTGTTCCGCCAATCAGAGCGCTAGCGATGCATCAGGTATGCTAGTTTTATTAGCTGGGGGTATCATAACCTTAGTGTTTGTCACCATGGGGTGGAAAACCATCGAACACAATATTATCCTGCTCTTATTTGCGACTTTCGTTGTGATAGTGATTGCCGTTGTCGGCGTGGTTGTAGTAGTTGGTGTGATTAGCTTATTGGTTTTGAGCCTATCTGGATAGGCGTTTTTTTTATCTTTAGGCCGTCAATCAAAAAAATACCTGAAATCCATAATAATTCCTCCGAAACGAGAACTATTTCTCATCACCAACCGTTATTAACCAGTCATTCACTGAAGACTAATAACTAAAGTTAGTTAAGGTTAAGAGGTAATGTGAAAAACTTAATAAAGTATGAGGCTAAGTAAGAATTTTATCAGAAAGACCTGCAATAAGTTGTAAACGTTTTCAATAAGCGTTAGCATGGTGTAGGAAGGATTAATTATCGGTCAGAGAATCATGTGATGTAGGCTACGGATGATTGATCTAGTTAAGACACAAAGGAGGCAATTGAACCAGTTGAGATCAGGCTCAGTGAAACACTAAATAATCAGAAAGAAGGAACGATGAATGACTAAAATTGATTGGCAAAAAGAAGTAGACAAACGAAAAGAACAATTGATGGATGATTTAAAGACCTTAATTAGAATTGATAGTGTGAGAGATCTAGAACATCAGACAGAGGCATTCCCTCTAGGACCGGGACCCGCTGAAGCCTTAAGTAAATTTTTGGAAATCGGCGAGCGAGACGGCTTTGTTACGAAAAATATTGAAAATGTAGCCGGGCATATTGAATATGGTGAAGGAGAAGATGTTCTCGGTGTGCTGGCCCATGTGGATGTGGTGCCAACTGGCGATGGCTGGGAGACAGATCCTTTTGACCCAGTGATCAAAGACGGAAAACTCTATGCTCGTGGGTCCAGTGATGATAAAGGCCCAGCCATAGCGGCTTACTACGCCTTAAAAATTATTAAAGAATTGGAGTTGCCAGTCTCCAAGAAAGTCCGCTACATTATTGGAACAGATGAAGAAAGTGGCTGGTATTGCATGGAGCGTTATCAGGCCAATGAAACCATGCCGAACTTTGGCTTTTCACCAGATGCCCACTTCCCGATTATTAACGGTGAAAAAGGCATCGCGTCATTTGTGGTGACCTTTGAACCGATAAATACAGCAGGCGCGATTACCCTAAGGTCATTTCAATCAGGCCTTCGATCCAATATGGTCCCAGGTGACGGAACCGCGATTATTTCAGGTGACCCTAAAATTCTAGCAAAATTGAAACAAGATTTTGACTCTTATATAACAGAACATCACTTGGCAGGTCAGGTTGAAATCGAGGGTGACCAAGGAACCATTCATTTAATTGGAAAAGCCGCACATGCGCAAAATCCGGTAGCCGGTATAAATGCCGCCACCTACCTAGCCGATGCTCTGAAATCAGCTGACTTAGATGGAGCCGGTAAAGCGTATTTAACCGCTATTAGCACTTATTTGCATCAGGATCCACAAGGTAAACTAACAGACATTGCTCATACCGATGAGATTATGGGTGAATTAACATCTAGCCCTAACCTATTTGTTTACGATGAAAAGGGACCTAAGACCGTCACCATCAACGTTCGCTATCCAAAAGGAACAGACGCTGAAAAAATTGCCAAGGCCATAGCAGCGGCAATCCCGAATGTAACAGTCGCTCCGGAATCTGGCGTAAAGACGCCCCATTACGTCCCAGCAGATGATCCGTTAGTAGTCGCTCTATTAGGCGCCTACGAAGAACATACAGGCGAAAAAGGAAGGGAAAAAACCATCGGCGGTGGTACCTATGGACGCCTCTTCGAACGAGGTGTGGCCTTTGGCGCCTTATTCCCAGGTCGGGAAGATGTCATGCATCAAGCAAATGAATTTATGTACGTAGAAGATATTTATAAAGCTACTGTCATTTATGCTGATGCTATTTATCGACTTATTCACTAATTGTTTTCCAAGGGACGGAAATCTGCTAGTTAGACCACGGCAGTCATCGTCTCTCTTAGTCAATCATAGATGTCATATTCTTGAAAAATGACCGGGGTCTTGCTCATGAGGCTGATGCCCATGAGCGGGCCACTAGAATTTAAGGAGTTTACTGATGAAAAAATTATCTAAAGATGCATACGGTGGTGTTAAAGGAAAAGAGTATGTTCCTTATGTTAAAAATAATAAAGGCGCTAACGGCGGAACATTGATTATCATCTTCGGGATCTTATTATCGGCAATTTTCGCAGCCTCCACCGCCTATTCAGGCATGAAAGTAGGGTTGACAGTAGCAGCAGGAATTCCAGGCTCCATTATTGGATCAGGCTTGGTTTCTATGTTCATTAAATCAAAAAATATCTTAAGTAAAAACATCCTGTCAGGCATGTCTTCAGGAGGCGAATCGATTGCCAGTGGGATGATTTTTGTGTTGCCATCCATTATCTTAATCGGCGGCAAGATTAACTTCATCGAAGGGGTGGTAGTCGGTGTGACCGCCGTTCTCTTCAGTATTGGCGCCACGAGTTTGGTACAAAATTATTTATTAGTGGAAGAACATGGGGAGTTGATCTATCCAGAAGCCATGGCGATTTCCGAATCCTTAGTAGCCTCTGATGCAGGAGGAGACTCCCTGAAAAACATGGGAATCGGCTTTGGTATTAGCGGTATTTTAACCGCGCTGACAACCTCAGTCTTCGGTGTTATGAATAACGTTGTTAGTTACATCAGCCACGACTTTTATAAGAGTAAACTGGAAATAGAAGCCAATCCCATGCTCTCTGGAATTGGTTTTATTGTAGGACTGAAAGTGGCCATGACCATGTTTGCGGGCTCGTTGCTAACTAACTTTGCGTTGATTCCCTTAATTGGTTATTTCAGTGAGTTGGCCAATACCTCTGCCACCGTTTGGGACGCTTCTCAGCTACTAATCAATGAGATTAGCGTCAATGAAATTGCCAGTTCTTATGCCAAATACATTGGAGCCGGGATGATGATCAGTGGTGGGATAATCGGGGCGGTTAAGCTGATTCCGACGATTATTAATTCCATTTCTCAAACCCTTAAAGCACGTTCTGCCAATCAGGGCGCAAGCGATGCATCAGGTATTCTAGTCTTACTAGCAGGAGTTGTCATGACGTTTATCATGGGCTTTATCATTTCTAAAAACCTGCTGATCACGATTGTCGCGTCAATGTTATCCCTTATTTTAAGCCTCTTGTTTGCGATTGTGTCAGGACGATTAACGGGAACTATTGGCACGTCCAACTTGCCGGTTTCTGGCATGACGATCGCCTCTTTGGTAATCATGACCTTAGTATTTGTCACCATGGGGTGGAAAACTACCGAACACAATATTATCCTGCTCTTATTTGCCACATTCGTTGTGATAGTGATTGCCGTTGCCGGCTCATATATGCAAGCTCAAAAAGCCACCTTTATCATGGGTGGCAGCAGCAGTGAGATGCTTAAATACTTCCTGTTATCTGGTGTAGTTGGCGTGGTGGTAGTCGTTGGTGTGATTAGCTTACTGGCACCCCAAATTGCGATTACTGGAGAAAATGCGCCTTTTGCTGTCCCCCAAGCCAATTTGATGGCCACATTAACCAGTGGAATCATGCAAGGGAAATTGCCGTGGCTGATGATCATCGTCGGTATTGTCTTTGGGATTATCTTCTTTTTATTAGAGTTACCTGTTATGAGCATCGCCGTAGGGGCCTATTTGCCAATAGCCACCACATCGATTATTTTAATCGGCGCTCTAGTAAAAGTCTTTGTTGAAAAAATAAGTAAGGATGAGGCCATTCGGGAAGAGCGGATGACCAACGGAATTAGTTTGTCATCAGGATTAATCGCCGGTGGCTCAATCATTGGTTTAATCGGCATTATTCTTCACATCACAGGCGTCATTAAACCAGGAACCCCAAGAGGGATCTTCAGTGGCAACAGCGGCGCGTATATCATGCTAATTCTCTTAATCGCCTGTAGTCTTTTACCAATCCTTAAGACAAAAGGTAAATCAGGAGGGTCATCTGATGAAACACCAAGAGACTAACTCATATTTGGAAAGAGTCTACCGCCTTAACCCACAGATTGAGTATCAGATCAAGGAAGATCGTGTGCTGATTATCAAACCGCAAAACCACTGGATTCAGCAGTTATTCCGCAAACTATCAGTCCGGATTCCCGAAACAACGACGATTAAGTTAGATGACTATGGCAGTCAACTCTTTCAAGCCATAGATGGCAAGCTTACCATCGAGGAGTTGGGCCAGATCTTAGTAGGAAGTCATCAGGAGGCGGGAATTCACTTATACGAACGCTTGGAATTGTATTTGCATTATTTGGAAACAGAAGAAAAATGGATTGAACCAGTTTAATATGATACTAAGAGGGTGGCAGCCAGTGACTGTCCCCTCTTTGCTCCGTAATCAGAACGCTTAATACGAGGAGGCACAACACATGTCAAAAAATACGAAAAAAATGACCTTGATGGGATTAGTACTGATGATTTTCACCTCCGTTTTTGGGTTTGCCAATGCACCAGTCGCCTTTTATCGAATGGGGTACGCGGCTATTCCGTGGTATATCTTCGCCGCCATTGTCTTCTTTATCCCTTATGCCATGATGATGGCTGAGTATGGCGCAGCTTTCAAAACAGAACAAGGAGGAATTTACAGCTGGATGGAAAAATCAGTTGGCCCCCTTTATGCCTTTATTGGGACCTTTATGTGGTTCACCTCTTATGTTATTTGGATGGTAGGCATTTCTTCAAAAGTCTGGATTCCCTTTACAACCTTGATTTTTGGGGGTGATAAAACCCAATCTTTCAGTTTTCTAGGCTTAAATGGGACCCAAAGTTTAGGGCTCTTGGCCATGATTTGGATGATTGCCGTGACCTTTTTTGCCTCTCGTGGCATGGATAAAATAACTAAGGTGACATCTGTCGGAGGAATTGCTGTGACGGCTTTAAATGTGGTCCTTTTTGTCATTAGCATCATCGTCTGGATGGCCAACAAAGGCGTAATGGCCCAGCCTATTGAAGGCATCAAAAGCTTTATCGCCTCACCAAACGCAGAATTTGGTAATACCTTTTCAATTCTTGGGTTTGTTATTTTTGCCATTTTTGCTTATGGCGGTTTGGAAGCCGTAGGAGGTTTAGTCGATGAGACAGAACAACCAGAAAAGAACTTTCCAAAAGGTGTAATCGTGTCTGCCTTAATTATTTCAGTTGGGTACGCCCTCAGTTTGTTATTATGGGGCGTCACAACAAATTGGGCGTTAATTCTCTCTGGCGAGAACGTGAATTTGGGCAATATTACATACGTTATGATGAGCAATCTGGGAATTGAATTCGGTAAAGTCCTCGGTATGACCAGTGGTAGTGCCTTAGTTCTTGGTGAATGGTTCGCCAGAATCACCGGCCTGTCCATGTTTTTAGCTTATACGGGGGCATTTTTCACCTTGATATATTCCCCGTTAAAAACCCTAATTCAGGGAACACCAAAAGAAATTTGGCCGAAGAAGTTTACCAAGATGAACGATCAAGGCATGCCAGGTTACGCCATGTGGGTGCAAGCAGGGATGGTTCTAGTGATTGTCGCACTTATTTCTTTTGGTGGGAAAGGCGCCCAAGAATTTTATAATATCTTGACTTTGATGACCAATGTGGCCATGACCCTACCGTATCTCTTTTTAGCAGGTGCTTTTCCAGCATTTAAAAATAAAGCTGAACTGGACCATTCCTTTACCATCTTTAAAACCAAAACCAGTACCTATGTGGTAACGGCCATCGTCATGATTATTGTTGGTTTTGCCAATCTCTTTACCATCATTGAACCCTTGTTTAGAGACGAACCAAAGGCTTCAGATACACTTTGGATGATTGGTGGCCCATTGGTTTTTTCAGCCATCGCCTTCCTACTTTACAAAAATTATGAGCGAAAGAAACTCCCGTAATCAAACAAAACAAGCAAACAAGCAACTTGCCCAAGTTGCTTGTTTGCTGAGGATTAGTTTAAAAAAAGCTTTAATTTAGAGCGTCCTCCTTAAAATGCCAGAGATGACCCCATCTGCCGGTTCATAAAAAGTGATTAAAGTGATTTTTTTAGACAAAGAAGAGAGGTATTATGGTTTTTGACAAACGTTGTCCGTTAAGCCTGACTGTGGATTATGGCGTGAAAATAAGGTACACTATAACGAGAAGTTTTGAGAGGAAGAAGCCAATGCGTCTGGATAAATTATTAGAAGCCGCAGAAGTAGGCTCACGCAAACAAGTCAAACGACTGCTAATCAGTCGACATGTCAAAGTCGATGGTCAAGTTATTCAAATCGGTTCCTTTAACGTCGACCCAGCCTTGCAACAAGTCACCTTAAAAGACAAAATCTTGGAAGGGCCCGCTCATGTTTATTACATGTTAAATAAACCAAAAGGAGCCGTTAGTGCCGTCCGTGATCAGCGCCACCAGACCGTTGTTGAGTTAATCAGCCAGTCAGACAGACGCCACGGATTATTCCCAGTGGGACGTCTGGACCGAGACACGGAAGGACTGTTATTGCTGACAGACAATGGTAAATTAGCCCATCAATTATTGGGACCCTTAAAAGGAGTCATTAAGCAGTATGAAGCAGTGGTTAACGAAGGGGTCACCGAGGCAGATGTCCAAGCCTTTCAACGCGGTATCACCTTTCACGGCGGCGTGACTTGCCAACCAGCACGATTGGAAATCCTGTCAGCCAGTCAAGCTGAAAGTCGGGTGCTATTGAGCATTACCGAAGGGAAATTTCATCAAGTCAAAAAAATGTTTTTAGCCGTGGGGAAAAAAGTCATCTATTTGAAACGATTAACCATGGGCAGTTTGGTATTGGATGAGGCCTTAAGCCCAGGGGAGTACCGCCCATTAACCTCAGAGGAACTGACCCGTTTACAAGCCTATTTTAATGAGAGGAGTGAGGGAAATGATTGAAGGCATTAGTCATATGACCTTTATCGTAGCTGATTTAGATCAAGCCAGCTTGTTTTTCGAAGAGCTATTCGCTGCTGAACGGGTCTACGACAGTGGGAATAAGACCTATTCTTTGTCCAAAGAACGCTTCTTTTTAGTAGGAGACCTTTGGATAGCGATTATGGAAGGTGAGCCCTTACAAGAGCAGACCTACAACCACATTGCCTTTAAGGTGCCAAAGGAAGCCTTGCCTGGCTATGTAAAGAAGATCAAAGCCCTAGGATTAACCATCAAAGAACAACGAAGCCGAGTAAGCGGCGAAGGGGAGTCCCTCTATTTTTACGATTTCGATCATCACCTTTTCGAATTACACACGGGTACCTTGGCAGAACGTCTGGCACGCTATGGATGAGGAATAAAATAAATCATTATTTAAGTAATAAATGATTGAATACTAACCAAATATAGATTAGTATAGATAAAGGAAATCATATGACGAAAGAGGTATTAAGCAAAATGGAAATCGCACGGAAGCCAATAGTGATTGGCGTAACTGGTGGGTCTGGAAGTGGTAAAACAAGCGTCAGTAAAGCCATTTTAAACGAATTTAAAGACCACTCAATTTTATTATTTGAGCAAGACTCGTATTACAAGAACCAAGATGAGTTAAGTTTTGAAGAACGCTTAAACACAAATTACGATCATCCTTTTGCTTTTGACACAGATCTATTAATTCAACAATTAACAGATTTAATTAACTTTAAGGCCATTGATAAACCTGTCTATGACTATGAAGCCCATACTCGTAGTAAAGAGGTCGTTCATCAGGAACCAAAAGAAGTGATTATTATCGAGGGTATTCTCATTTTAGAAGACGAGCGGTTACGTGACCTGATGGACATTAAACTCTATGTGGATACGGAAGACGATATCCGTATTATCCGCCGAATTAAGCGAGATATGGAAGAGCGAGGACGGACATTGGATTCAGTTATTGAACAGTATCTAACCGTCGTTAAACCAATGTTCCATCAATTTATCGAACCAACTAAAAAATACGCCGACATCATCATTCCAGAAGGCGGCGAAAACCAAGTGGCCATCGATTTGATGACCACGAAAATTGCCAGTATTTTAGATATTAAATAAGACATAACACTTAGAATGAAGTAAATAGAAAAAAACCAAAGGCCTTTTAGATCAAGGGGCCTTGGTTTTTTATTTGAGTTATTAAATTCTTAATATAACGGTTAAATGAACTTTTTAACAAACAGATAGACAAAACATGGGAAATGTCTGTCTGTTTGCTACCAACAAATTATGGGGATACTAAGGTAGAGTGTTCGTTTGTAAGAGGTTGTATTGATAGCAAGTTAAGGATATCACAATGGAAAGTGTTCGTAAAGAGTGTCATTAAGTTTGAGTGTTTATTATAACTATGTATTTATGCTTATTTGTGGTCATATCGATGGTTGTGTCTATTAGAAATAACAACGACCTTAATGGGATATTTTTTTATTGGGTTATTAAATAAATAATATGACCGACTATGTGGTTGCTGAACAAATCCGGATATTCTTAACCGAAAATTCGGATTTTTTTCCCACTAGTATAGTAGATACTAATAAACTATGAAGGTTCATCCCTAATGGGAACTCTTATTTCAATCTATTTTAGGAACTAAATTTTTCTGTTTTGATATTTTATGAGTTTTTCAGCAGCCTCCCGATTATAGTTAACTTTTTTTAGGAAACAAGGGAGCAAACTCACTCAGTTGCCAAAGGAACGTTTGTTCGAGTATAATGAAGAGACAAGGAGGTGAGTCAATGGCAACGGAAATGCGATTCCCATTAAAGAAAGACACATCACGAAAAATCATTCATTTGGATATGGACGCCTTTTATGCCTCTGTGGAAGAACGCGATCATCCGGAATTAGTGGGAAAACCCTTGGTCATTGCTCGCCATCCACGAGACACTGGCGGTAAAGGCGTGGTTACCACCGCCAATTACGAAGCCCGCAAATTCGGCATTCATTCGGCTATGAGCGCCCAAAAAGCCTATGAACTTTGCCCAGAAGCCAACTTTGTACAAGGAAATATGGCCCACTATCAGGAAATCTCTGCTCAAATTCATGAGATTTTTCATCGCTATACCGATGTGATTGAACCAGTTGCCTCCGATGAAGCCTATTTGGATGTGACTGTAAATAAAATAGCAGGTAAAAGTGCCATTCGGATAGCTCGTATGATTCAATTAGACATATGGCGCGAATTACACCTCACCTGTTCAGCAGGGATAAGCTACAATAAATTTATTGCCAAACTAGCTTCAGATTTTCAAAAACCACGAGGCCTCACAGTTATTTTACCCGACGATGCGGAAGCTTTTTTACGTAGCTTGCCCATCGAAAAGTTCCACGGCGTCGGTAAAAAGACCGTCCCTCGAATGCATGAGTTAGGCATCTTTACCGGCGATGATTTGTACCAGCAAAACGAGATGAGTTTGATTCAAGAGTTTGGTAAAATGGGGTACTCCCTTTACCGTAAAGTTCGTGGCATTCATGATTCACCAGTAGAACCCAATCGAGTCCGGAAATCCATCGGTCGGGAAAACACCTTTGGCAGACCACTAATCAGTGAAGAACAAGTCATCAGTCAATTGCGAGAACTGGCGGACAGTGTGGCTCGATCCTTAAAAAAACACCAAAAACACGGCAAGACAGTGGCCCTCAAAGTCCGCAATACTGATTATGAAACCATTACGAGACGCAGAACCCTTCCAGAGTATGTCAATCAAGGCGAAGATATCTTTTTCCAAGCTAATCTAATTTGGGAAGAATTGGGGGAAATCGAACAAGGGATTCGACTCCTGGGAATTACCATTACTAATTTGGATCCCTTAACTTATGAAAATATTGTCTTACCATTATAGCAAGACCTGTTACAGCTTTAGTTTAAAGCGAGTGACAGGTCTTTTACCTTATCCTAAATTGAGTGATAAGTGACATAGAGTGATTCAAAAGTGTAGATCAACTATGTGCACGCCAGCAGTATATAACTAATTGCTATTAAGTGAAATAATCAAAAACAGTCTTCAGTAATGTTTATATCTCATATAATTACACATTATACATTCATCATAAATTATAATTTCATATTATAGTTAATCGATGATACACTATAAGAAAGAGAAATAAAATAACAGGAGAGTGATTTATGGAAGACTCATTAAAAAAAATAAAAGGCATTGGATTAGGCTTTCTTGCCTGCTTGCTGATTGGGATAGTATCACAAGTAATTGGCAATTTTTTCCCAAAAGTAGGGGCGTCATTATTTGCCATTCTTTTGGGAATTATACTAGGGAATACTCTTTTAAATAGAGACAGTTTGGCATTAGGTGTGAAATTTTCAGAAAGCCGCTTGCTTGAATATTCCATTGCGTTGACCGGATTAACATTAAATTTGACCGACGTAGCAAGTGTTGGCGTTAAAGGCGTGTTATTTATTGTTTGTCAGATGTTTTTAACCATTTTGGTGGCCTATCAATTTGGGAAATTATTTGGTTTCAACCGCCGTTTCTCCTTATTGATGAGTGCAGGTAATGCAGTCTGCGGCTCATCGGCCATTGGAACAGTTAGCCCGATCATTGGGGCAGATGAGAAAGACAAAGGGATTTCCATTACCATCGTTAATTTAACTGGGACAATCTTGATGGTTGTCTTGCCATTTTTAACCAGTATCCTTTATCATCAGGAAGTAATGCCAACCAGTGCGATGATCGGCGGAACACTGCAATCAGTCGGCCAAGTGATCGCATCAGGAAAAATTGTCGGGGAAGAAGTCACCCAATATGCGACGATTTTTAAAATTATCCGAATTATCTTAATTGTGGCAGTCGCCATCTCCTTTTCACGGATGAATACATCTGATAAAGGATCGCTCTTTAAACCGACGAAGGATGCCAAAACAAAATCAAAAATCAGCGTGCCTTGGTTTATTACCGCCTTCTTTGCCTTATGTTTAATCGTCACATTTGTTAATTTACCTCCAGTTATTTCAACAACAGCTAAAACCATTAGTGGTCAGTTTGAAATTATCGCCTTAGCAGGGATTGGCATGCGAGTTAAATTTGCCGATTTGATTAAAGAAGGACCAAAAGCAATGGCTTTGGGTGGTGCTATAGGTATTTCTCAAGTCATCATAGCGATTGTCTTAATCTTTTTATTGATTAATCGTTAAAAGTAAAAACGATGTAGGTGCTACTGTCATAAGTAGTGCTTTTTTTGCAATACTTGGCAAGACCTCTGGTATAATGATAAAAAACGAAGGACGTGTTATAGGTGGTAAAAACAAGAAAATTAGCTCTTCTGTTATAGACAATTGATGAAAAAACAGGAGGGCGTTACAATGACTTATCAAGTAATTGAATTAGAGAAGTGGAAAAGAAAGGAGCATTTTGAGCATTATGTAAATACCGTCCCTTGTACCTACAGTGTGACAGTTGAACTGGATGTTACGAGAGTGGTGGCGGCGAGCAAAAAGGCTCAGATAAAATTTTACCCACTGATGATTTTTGCCTTAGCTAAGGCTGTTAATCAGAGTGAAGAATTTCGCATGGGGATGGTTGATAAACAATTGGTTATTTGGGACGAGCTTCATCCAAGTTATACAATTTTTCACCAAAAACAGGAAACATTTTCGGCAATTTGGACGGAGTATCGAGAAGATTGGCAAGACTTTAACCAACAGTATCAAAATGATGAGATAGCCTACGGTGAGTGCCAGACACTGTTTGCCAAGCCACTATTACCAGACAACCATTTTAATGTCTCAAGTTTTCCTTGGTTTAGTTTTACTGGTTTTAACTTAAACTTACCGGAAATCGGTGATTACTTGGCCCCAAGCTTTACCATGGGTAAATATCAACTGGATAATCATCGGCGAGTGATGCCGTTGTCGATACAAGTGCATCATGCAGTCTGTGATGGCTATCATGTTGCCCAGTTTTTAGAACGCTTGGAGAAGTGCATAGCAGAACTGGCTGATCAGTTAACTAATTAGAATAGGCGTATCTTAAGAGGTCAATGACAATCAAGGTAGTATCTAAGTTGCACGGGAACGGTAGTTTATTGATAGGTTGTTAATCGTCAAAAATAGTCAAGAGTCAGACCTAACTAAATAATCATGACTCTCACAGACGGCGAAGGTTGACTGTGAGAGTTTTTTTCTAAATAGAGACAGGCACGTTTTATAGTTTAAAGTGATTGGTGGCGAAAGATATCAAAGAATAACCTCGAAAAATAAGTCTTACTAGTTCGTTGAAAAAAATCATGTCTAAATGTAGCTGTAAATAAGGCGTCGTAAGGGGGAGGCTGATGAAGATGCCGGTTTGCTCAACAGAACCTTGCTAGTTATCAAGATGACAAGAAGATACAAGGAAGACTAATCGGTTACTTATTGGAAATTTAATTCTCTCAATTGTTTGGCTCTTTTGGAAACAATAGGGGGAAAATCAACAATCTAATTGAAAAATAGGTGACCAAATTCTAAGTGAAATTATTGAATCATACGCCAATTAGATGTACATGATGTGTATAGAAAGAAGCGAGAGGCATGACATATAAGACAAGATTAACTGTTAATTTAGATGAGGAACTAAAGAGAAGAACGACAGAAACATGAGAAGGGTTAGGGTTAGATTCCATTACAGCGATTACGATGTATTTTAAGCAAATACTAAAATCATTCGCAAAAATAGAACAGAATGTACTTCCAAACACCCATCCCATGGAAAATTATCAGATTGTCAAAAAGTGAAACATCGACGTTTAGGAAGGCGAGTTATTTTTAGAGAATGTGATGGAACTTTGGAAATTATCCTTGTAAGCAAAAGAGAAGACCAAGACGTCTATAAAATTGCAGAGAACAGACTAGGATGTTAACTATCAGTCTACCTACTAAAAGTAAATTTAATGTAATCTATTAAACAGAAGAGCAGAGGCTAGGTATTTATAAGGTGAATAAACCTTAATAAGGAGGATAAGAAAGAATGTGGATAATAGGCAATTAAGCAATTGCAGGCACTTAAAATGTAACAATGTACTATGTCCAGCAACCATAAAAGAACCCTTCTAATGATAACCATCATTCAGAAGAGTCCTTATTGTTGTTATTTAATAAAAAAAGACTTGACACCGCTTTCGCAAGATTATACAATATGGGCGTTAAGATAAACCCACAATTACATAAATCCATTGGCTACTGCACTCGAGATTGGCGTCTCAAATGCAGTATGAAACCTTGAACAATCAGCACTAACTGACTAATCAAGCGCCAATAGTGTAGCGCCTAAGCGCTAACATCTTTATTATACTCAATTTGAACGGATTTTTCTAGCTGTTTTTTGAGTTTCCTAAAGAAGGAGGAGTCTCTCCGTTGTTAAGCTTGGCCAAATGAGGCTATTTTCCCTTATAACTATTGAAGCAGTATTAGACACGACGTCTGATATTGCTTTTTTTCGTTTAAATGGATCAATCTGAATTTGGGTCAATCAAAGCTGACGAGCGTTGATTGAGCGCTGGGTTTATCTTAATAATGCAAACGCCGAGGTACTACTCATCAAGACCACGTCTGCGGTTATGGCTATAGTGATGGACGGTGATACCTCAACAAGAAATGAGCTTTATCCAGACAAGTCGGTTGAAAATAGGTTAACGAAACATCAAGGGAAGTCTTTTGAGTTGGGGAACTTCACAAGGAACATCAAGCTTCTCCTTGAGGTTTCAACAATGGTATTTTACCCCACCCAACACGGACCAAGCGAAGTTTCAATCAGAATGTCAGGGAGTGGCCACTCCCCAATATGGGGAAAGCAAGGTAGAGCGAGTTTACGTAGAGGTAAATGGTTTTAGAAGTACAGTTAAAGAGTCGTTGGCACACGAATCGTGCTAACGGCTCTTTTTCTGAAAAATTTTGAATTAATTAAGGCGATTTGAGAGGGATCGCCACTGACCACCAAATGCTCAGCTTCCCAATTATATGTATGGTTGTATTGTTTTGCTTTGCCTATTTATAAGCTGTAGCAACAGATAGATTGCAATCGTATCTCATGGAAAAAGAATAGCCATTGAACAAGCTATTTTGATAGTTAGTGAGATTGCCTATTTTATTAAAGGGAGAAAGAAATAACAACAATTTTTTCTTGAATGAAATTAACTAGTTCTTTCCATATAGCAATATCTGTGACGTGTTCCAAATAAAAGAAAACGATGTAAGCTTGATCGAGTTCGTAACAATCGGAGATAATGAGATCTGCTTCTTGAGGATTATCAATGAATTTCAGTTTATCTGGATTGAAGATGATCCCCTCAAGCATTGATAGAAAAGTGAATTTCTTTTTGGGCTCTCCCTAAAAGAATTACAAAAGTATTCAGAAAAATGTGACAATACTAAAGGAAAAATAATTATTGATATATCCAAATGTTGCCTATCAAATTAAAAAGGGCTTAGAAAAGACCAGTCAGTTAATTTTTGTATTAGAGTAATATGATATGGGCTTCTTGGAAAAAAATTGCGACAGCCCCTTTTCATTTATGAAATTTTGTTATCAGCCGATGGAGAGCTATGAGCAGATGAAAAAGAAGAATCGAGAGTGACAATAACAAGTGATTTGGAGGACAGTATTACAAAAATGACCACGATTGCCAATCCATTAGGAGTACTATGAGGAATAATCCCTCTCTAGATATTTGGTGTTGGAGTGATTGTAACTCTTTGCTGTTTTGTGAAAGGCTTCTAAAAGAAACGTTTTTCGTCCTGAAAATCGACCTAATTTTAGAGGCGAGTGTTTATAGCATCATGATGAAGGGTTAAAAAAGGTGTGATAGTCGTACGTGTATCGCTTAACTAATACAAGTAGTTTACGAACGTGTGTTCGTTGTTGTATAATCAATCTAACAATAATGAAAAGAGGAAAAAAATGGCAAAATTATATCCTTATCTAACCTATAATAATTCAAAAGAAGCATTGGCGTATTATGAGCGTGTCTTTGGTGCCACCAATATATTACGCGTGACACCTCAAGCAGAACAGGCAGAGGAATTTAAGGTGGCAGTCGATGAATTGGATAATACGACTATCCATGCTAAGTTTAGTATATTAGGAACAGATTTGTTTTGTTCAGACTGTTTTGGCTATGAAATGACATCAGGGAACCAGATATCCATTATGTTGGACGTTAACAGCGAAGATCCAGAAGCAGTCATCGAAGCAGAAGCCTTCTATCAAAAGATTGTTGAGTCTAAAACAGTGACGATTACCATGCCTTATGACTCCCAGTTTTGGGGTGGTAAGATGGGGTCGTTTACAGACCCGTATGGCATTGCGTGGATGCTACATTCGCAACCCTATTCTCAAGTCCAAAATTAGTCTCATGCTAAAAGTCAGTAGCTGCTAAGCCAGTGCTGACTTTTTTAGTTTAATCCACTGTCAGAACTAAAAGAAAGGATATGATAATGACACATAAAAAAGTTTGGCGGTACCAAATGTTGCTTATTATGCGGGATGAGCAATGGGAGAGAAACCCTCAGAAAGTGGCAGAAGTACGACGATTAGCCAGATTGCTTGAACAAATTTGGGTACCTAATCAACGCTTGGAAGACTTAAAACTAGAAGATTATGAAAGCTGGTTATCTAGCGGCTACCCAAAGCTGGATATTGCCAGACTACATGATGTCTCACTAGCAACATTAGGTCGTTATATCAAAAAACTACGTGAACAACAGACTATCAGTTAGGTTCGAAAAATAGCAGTTAAATAGGTCGAAGGGTGTTTATTAATAGTGAAACGAAGGAATACCTCTAACCCCATCGGTCATCTGTCCGTATCCCTGTGGTAACGCAATTCCAAGAAAACATCTAAGTCACTAACCTACTAGCAATCATAAAAAGAGAGGACTGGTAGGGTTAGTGTTGACAGTTCTTTAAGACAGTCCATACTGAGCCCCTTTGCTTGGTAAATTTGTTCTAAGGTGATTCCATTAAGTGCCCTAATATTTTTTCGAAAAGAGAAATTTATTTTTTTTTAGGTCATGTTGATTCATTGAAAAAAGCATGCTAAAATGTAGCTGTAAATCGTCCCATGGTAGCTTTAGAAAACTGTCTATTGTTTAGTAATCCTAAAAATGAACGGGCGTTGATCAGTTTGATTAATGCTACTTTAGGATTAGAAGTTGAAAAGCAACAGTGATAGATGGCAAGACGATTCGGTCACGTGAAAAAAGAAGTGTCACGGAAAAGCAAACGATTCTATATGTTAGGGAAGTCGATGTGTTGGCAGTATTGGCGGATCAGACTAAAGTAATTATTGAATTTCAAATGGTACGCCAACAGTTTTTCGAAAAACGGGTTTTATTGTATGCGATGAATCGATTTTCTCAGCAACTTGAATTTTTAACAAAGGATGAGTCGAGTTCTTTGGATACGATTTATCCAGTTTACATTGTGAGTATTTTGGCTCACATTTATTTTCAAGAGGGAAGCAGTTTAGTGTCAACCTTTAGGATACTGGAAGAAAATCGCCTAGTGCCACTTTTAGATGAAAAGAAGCGAGAAATGTTAAAGTTAGTGTTTGATGAGCTACCTAAATATACCGATGGAGATGAGGGGATTAGCTCATTGTTAAGTGATTGGTGCCGGTATTTTACTAATCAAAAGTTAGCGGAAGATGCTAATGAAGATGTGCGGTTTGCTCAACAGGTACTAGCAGGTTATAAAGAGGATAAGGAGGTGCAAGCGATGATTGAGAATGCCAGATTAAGAGAAATAGCCACTCGCAATGAAGGAAGGTATGAAGGGCGAGCAGAAGAGCAAGAACGTATAGCAATCAATTTGCTGAAAGCAGGAATGTCACTTGAACGAGTAGAAAAAATAACCGGACTGGGCCAGCCAAGGTTGCTTGAGTTAAGTCGGGAAATAGAAGTTTAGAATGTGACTGAGGGTAATGTGTTCAGTAAATTTTAATAAGCAATCAATTATTATCCAGTTAGTGAATACCCTGAGTATGTTATGAAATGATAACGGTTACTGCGTCGTTCATGTAGGACTAATGAGATCAACCATTTGTTATGTTCGTGATGCAGAAAAAGCAAAGGAAATAGGGGGGAATATTGTCGTCATTGAGTCTGAAAAGTTAATGCCTCATTTATAATTACCAGTCAAATAAGCATCCACCCACATTAGACTGATGATTATTTGAAGTCTACAAGGCTAGAGTGGTGTTAGTGCCTTGATTCGTTGAGGAGGAAGACTTGTTTCTTCTGAAATTTATTCAACAGAATAGTGTATTTCTTATCCTTTTTTATATCCCTCTTGAATTAGTGTATGCACCCTCATATATGTTCCTCTATTTCCATAACCTTATAAGCAAACACCCACGAGCAATCTTGCAGATGAGAGTGCTCGTGGGTTTAGTGTCTACAGCTCTTTAATACGGTCGATACTGAGCCCCGTT
>NZ_CAUQJB010000054.1:0-17991 GCF_963518325.1 uncultured Vagococcus sp.
TGGATGTTTTGGTTATGGTTGATGAAATAAAACTTATTATTGTTCGGAAGAATAACAAGACAAGGAAATAGCAAATAAAAAAAGCCAGGATTTCTCCTAGCTTATCGATTTGATCGGCATCAATTCATAGGCTAATTATAACAAGAAATCAAGGAGGAATCAATTGAACATGGCTCTATTTGATATTACTCAATATGAAGTACCAAAACCAGATAAAATTGATATGGATAAAACTAAATATAATGTTGGAATATTTTTATCACAATATAAAGCAGCACGTTCAAGAGCTGGTGAAACATTAGAGCCTAAGACGACTTCAAGCTTTAGTTTGGTTCCTCCAAGTTTTTCTAATCAGTTTCATTCAAGTGTGGAAGAGACAGTAATTTTAAATGATGAAGCGAAAAGAGAATGCCTTCGTTTGCACGCAATATTCAACATTGGCTATGCATCTATAGTACATCCGTTTAAAACGGACGTAACAGAAAGAAGAAGGCGAGTATTCATCTTAAGGTTTTTGCAGGGGTTACCTGTAGAGGTTGTCTGTCAAAGAATTACTTATGAAAAGGATGTAGTCAGGGAAGAGAGTAATGAAGCATTGGTTCAATTTGCCAACGCTTTGGAATTAGTGGTATTTAAGTAGTTTAAAAACCGCTATTTTACCGCTATTATCCCGTCATTTTACCGACACACAACCGCTATTAAAAGAGTTATTATGATATTGTCAGGTAATTGGGTAGCTGGTAATTAGCCAGCAAGATTAAGAAATTTCGAAAATTAACTAACTCAATTACCTTTAGCGCTGAATATAAGAAGAAGGATGTGAATAACATCAAACTTTCTTTATATTTCTCAACAGCGCTATAAAAGATGTGTACTTGGGTGATTGGCGGAAAACTTTCACTCAAGCTAGTATTACGTACCAAAGATACAGGACGGGTTGCGGAAACAACTTAGTCCGAAACTACCTGGTGTAGAGTAAATAAGAGCTTGCATGCCAGGGTGTGAGCTCATTTGAATCTTTAACTCAGTTGGTAGAGTGCCAGACTTTTAATCTGGAGGTCGTAGGTTCGAGTCCTACAGGGTTCATAGTGTTTACGGTAACTAGATCATTAAACTGTCTAGAATCACTTAAAACCGTTTAATGTTGCAGCTTATCACTGGAATGTTAATCATCTTATGTTGGGATGAAATTGGTCAGCGCACAATCAGTCAAATGATTGTGCGTTTTTATGTACCTTGAATCAACTATTTATATAGAAGAAAGAGGTCGTGTGAAACATTTTATCGGCAAAAGTAATCATGAAGTAAAAAGATAGCCTAAAGCATTGGTATCACTGGGCTAGTGACTGATTATTAAAACGCGTGATTATATGGAGTATTCGTGCATTAAAGAATGAGAGAAGGAGGCAAATTTATGATGATTGTTACTGGAATAATTCCTTCTAATTTATTCAGAGAGGAGTTGAAAGGTATGAGTATTAGTTGTTTTAATGGAAAGCATTATTATGATAATACAGCTAAACAAGCACTCGATAATATTGAACGTCAAGAACGTATTGATAACAAACGAGCACGTTGGCAAAAAGTAAGAGATTGTGAAGATAAAAAATATTATGATAGTCTTCCTCCGATAGTATCTAAACTAGTTGAAGCTAATCATTTAAGGGTTTCACAATGAATAAGGAGGTAGATTAAATGAGTGATAGCAAGAAGAACATTTTGTTTCTATTGCTTATAGGTGTAGCTGTTTTAGCGACAATGGCTACTATAATGACTTCTAAATCTGTTAAACATCCAAACAATGAATTCATCCATAAGCAACATGTAATCCATAATACCGGAAGTTTTAGTCAGTTGTACGCCGACGAGATATTTGAAGACTATGGCAAACAATCATTTGGGATAGAAATAGTCTCAAGAGGTAATGATATTCATGTATATACTTTAGCGAACAGCACCAGCAAAATTCAGCAAATCCAGTTTTCAAATTGGTTAGTCAACTTTTATGGCGCAATTGAAATGAGTATAGTGGAGGGTGATGAGCATGGCAAATAAAGGATTGAATCTCCTTCAAAAGAAAAACATAAAAAAAATGTTGGACAATGTTAATAGCAAAACAGACATGGATAAATTAGCGGAACAATTCACGGAAATACTTCTGCTTTCTGGTTTAAACAATGGACAGGCGGCTTATGTGCTGACTAACTCTATGAGACATTTGATTAATTGCGATAGGAATAGAAGTGCAGTAATGCATCAACTCCAATCAATAAATCCCGAAGTTGATGAGATAGATCTAAATGAACTTTCTATTGATGAGTACATTATTTTTCAAAAGGTTTGGGCTAAAGAATACCGAAGTCAAGTTGACCGTGAAGGAAGGCAGCGTAGTTGAAATGGATTTAATGACTCCTGAATTGTTCAAACAACTATGTGAGTGGATTAAGGAAGGTCAATTGATTAAGTTCTATAAGTCCAAAGCATGGAAAAGATTGAGGTTGATTGCGTTAAGACGGGATAAAGGGAAGTGTCAAGAGTGTTTACGAAATGAGAACAGATTAGTAGAGGCGAACACTGTCCACCACGACAAAGAGGTGAGGGACTACCCATTGTTGGCTTTGACTTTATCTAACTTGGAGAGTGTATGCAAGACTTGTCATAATTTGAAGCATCCTAATAAACTAAAAGTTAAACCTAAATTTACAAATGAAGAGAAATGGTAACAAAATAATGCCCACAACCTCTGCAGTAGATCCCCCCGGTCGATATCAAATCGCTTTTCTTTTGGGGGATACAGGTAACGGGGAGGGGGTGAAGACTAGACAAAAAAATCGAAATTTCGCATGAGGGGGGTGTGGTTAATAATGCTAGACGGGAACCGAATGAAACAAATACGTGGGCTTCAAAAAATTTCGCAAAAGAAATTAGCTGAAAAGGTAGGCGTCAGTAGGACTACTATCGCAAGGTATGAAAGTCAGACGTCTCAGGCTGATGAGGAGACGGTGGCCAAAATTGCTGTAGCGCTAAATGTATCAGAATTCGTCATAAGCTCAGACTTTGTAAACGGAAATGATGGACAAGGTGCGACAAATAGTGAGCGCTCCAAGTCCTATTTAGACAAGCGACTTCAAATAGAAGAAAGCCTGCTGGAACAGTTGGAAGACTTAGGGATTATAGAAGGGCACTTTGTGGATCTAATTAGCGATTATATGATGTTATGGGACATGAAAAATGACCTGATACAAGATATAAGAGTAAGAGGTGTGTCTATTCCGTGGTCAAATGGCGACAAACAAAAAGGATACAAAAAAAATGACTCAATCTCTGAAATGCATAAAACCAGCACTCAAATGTTGAAAATTCTAGACTTTTTGAGAATCGATACAGCTAATTTTGATGGTGGTGGCGGTGATGAAGACGATGACGACTTCTGAAATTAAGTACCACTGGGCCATTGATCAATACATGAATAAAGTCAGAAATGGTGATATTCAAGCGAATGAAGAGCGCATAGAACTGATGAATTTTATCGATTCAAAATTAGAGGTTGAGAATATTGTCATTGATGGTGAAAAAATAGAAAAAGGGATTAAAAATATCGAAAATCATTTCCCATTCAAGTTATTGGATTGGGAAATTTTTATTTTTGCATTTGTTGCCGGCGTGTTTTACGCAGATGGTTCATTAGTATTTAATGAATTTTTGGTAATGATGGGACGTGGTGGTGGTAAAACTGGTTTTATGTCGGCAATTGAATGGTATTTATCTACAGTACAAGGAATACCTAAATACCATGTAGATATTGTCGCTACCTCAGAAGATCAGGCGATGGAATCGTTCAATGAAATTTGGGAAATTCTTGAGGGAGACAAAAAGAAGTACAAAAAAAGATTTAAATGGACCCAGCAGAAAATTGTTTTTAAGAAAACAGGATCTGTTATTCGTTTTCGGACAAATAACGCCAAAACGAAAGATGGTGGGCGGCAAGGGGCCGTTATCTTCGATGAAGTACATGCCTATGAGAATGACGCATCCATCAAAGTGTTTACCAGTGGTCTGGGAAAAAAGAAGCATTCTCGGCGCTTTTACTTTACAACCGACGGGGATATAAGAGACGGTTTTTTAGATGGACTAAAAGATGAAGCCAAAATGATACTAGCTGGCGAACGGCCATTGAGACGGACATTTCCCTTTATTTGTAAAATCGACAAATTGGAGGATGCGCTAGATCCAAAACTCTGGGAAAAAGCCAATCCCTCTATTAATCACTTCCCTGATTTAAAGTTGGAAATGTTACTTGAATTTGAAAAATTAGATGATCGTCCAAGCGCAAGAATTGAGTTTTATACCAAACGAATGAACTGGCCGTTGAGAGAAGAATTTTCAGCAGTGACAAGTTGGGAAAATATTTTGGCAACGAAACAAGAAACGCCAGATTTAACTGGATTACCTTGCATTGCTGCGATAGATATGTCGGATACGTTGGATTTCGTTGGATTAGGATTACTTTTCAAGGTCGGAGAAAAGTATTACTGGAAGAGCCACACATTAATTAACAAAAAGGCAATGATTGGCCGAAATTATAAAGTTCCGATTGATGTTGGGATTGAGCGAAACATGATAACTATTGTTAATAATGAAACCAATACACCTGAAGATGTATCTAAATGGTTCATCGAACAAACTAAGCATTACAACATTAAATTAGTCACCTCAGATTTATATAGAGTCAAGTATTTGGGTGAAGAATTTATTAAATGTGGCTTTAACCCACTAAAAATAGCCCGGTCAGGCACTCGAACCCACACTGAGCTGCAACCGACGATAGAAAATCTATTCGCTTACCAGAATATTGTTTATTGTGATGATGACTTTATGATGCGTTGGTATACACAAAATACTATGGTAGTACGGGATGGAAAAGGCAACATTTGTTATGAAAAAGTGGAACCGAAACTAAGAAAAACTGACGGGTTTATGGCGCTTATTCATGCGTTGCAGTACAGAGAAGAGTTAAATGCACCAGTTGTGACATATAACCGTCGACTGAAAACAATTGTCGGAAATTAGGAAGGTGGTGAAATACATAGATGGCGATTATTGCAATTAGAGATTTACCGTTGATAAGGAATATGTTTCCAGAAAACAAAACAACGTCTCAAAGGAGTAAACAGCGAGATTTCACTTACGAATGGAAGGGGGACGCTGCTTACAAAAATTACGCGTTGAATATTTGTATAAGTCGGTTGGCTAACGCTCTATCTCTTTGTGACTTTCAAACCTTTTTAAAAAAGAAAGAACAGCAAGGGATTATGTGGTGGCGATTCAACTTTGAACCTAACTTAAATCAAAATCAAACACAATTTTTTCATAAGATTATCTACAAAATGGTATTTGATTGTGACGGTGCCTTAGTTGTTCAAGATAACGAGGGAAACTTTATTGTGGCCGATGATTATACGATTGAAGAACGTGCCTTTAAGGAAAATCTTTATTCGAATATCGTGGTAGCTGGCGGATACGGTATGCAGTCAACCAAAACCGAAAGTGAAGTGCTTCATTTTGTCTTACACAACAATCAAGTGAAGAGTATCGTAGATGGTGTGTATGATGATTATGGCAAACTTTTAGCTGGAACGATACGAAACTATAACCGCAACAATTCTTTCAAATTTAAATTGAAAATGGATTCCTTATTTGAGAACTTTCGAACCAAGAACGTGGTAGGAGCTGATGGCGAGCCACTGAAAAGAGAAGATGGTTCGATTGTAACAGAATACGATGATATCCTTGAAGATTTTTTGGAAAATCGATACAAGGGAATTTTAGAAGATAAAGATTCTATCACTCCTTTTGAAGCAGGGCTTGATTTAGATGAAATTGGTAATAAAAAAGGGAACACCAAAAGTGGGACAGCAACAACGAGGGATATTACAGACACATTTACAGATATTATTCATATGTGTGCTGATGCTTTTGGTATCCCTAGAGCCTATATCAAAGGGGATGTGGCTGATGGCGAAGTCGTTAAGCAAAATTTTATTGACGATGCGGTTCGACCGTTAGCAGATAATTTCGAGGGAGAAATCAATCGTAAATTATATAAATTTGAAAACGTAAGAGCTGGAACAAAAATGAAAATCCAGACAAACACTATTACCACCAAAGACCCTGTGAAGTTCGCAGCGGCTGCGGAGGCTCTTTTGCGTATTGGTGTTTATAGTCCAAACATGGTTCTTAGAAAACTGGGTGAAGAAGCCATAGACGAACCATGGGCTAATGAACATTTCGTTACTAAGAATTATCAAAATATGAAGGAAGTGGAACATGCTATCAAAGAAACAGTTAACGCGATGCTTCTATCGATTCAAAATTAAGTGAAGGGAGGTGAGATCAATATGACAAAAAAGAATCAAATTTTGAACCGAGTACCAAGAAAATTAGCGATTCAGAACAAAGTTGACGACGATAAGACAGTGAAATTATCTCTCCATGGTGATATTGGGACAGCTTGGTATGACTCTATTAGTTTAAAAGATATTCAACGAACGCTCAAAGGTGTGACTGCTGAAACTCTGGAAGTTCACATAAACAGTTATGGTGGCGATGTATTTGAATCGATTGCCATTCACAATTACCTGATGTATGAACGAACAGAGAAAATTGTCACTTTTACGGATGGAATAGCTGCTAGTGGGGGTTCCATTATTTTTATGGCTGGTGATGACCGTATAATGCCAGCCAATACTCAATTGATGATCCATAATCCTTGGACCGTTACTTGGGGAAATGCAAAGGAATTACGGTTAGTTGCTAATAGATTAGAAAAGACTCAAACCTCTCTTGAAGAGACCTATATGGCTAAATTTGTAGGGGCTGTCGAAGAATTGAAGACATTACTTGATCAAGAGGAGCATCTAACAGCTGAAGAAAGTCTGGCTTTTGGGTTTGCCACAGAAGTTGTCAGAGAAGTTGTTATAGAAGACCCAAAAGGGCAAGAAGAGACGATTAAAAATACCTTGTTTGAAAAATATGCTGCATCAAAGGTCAAACCGCAAGATCAAGAAATACCAGGTAATAAAGAAACAGCCAATACAAATATAATTAAAAATTTTATTAATAACTTTTAGGAGGATTTATACATGAAAAATGCAGATTTATTTAAGGATAGTTTAGACAAACAACGGGCAGCACTTTTTAATGCGATGCAAAGTGATGATAAAGAAGAACAGGCAACAGCTTTTAATGATTTCTTCGAAGGTATTCAAACGTCAATGATGGCTCAAAATGAGCGCCTTGTTGCAGAATTAGGCGAGAACTACAACGACGACAAAATTTTGGTCGATCGGGGGATTCGCCGTCAGCTGACTTCGAAAGAAAACAAGTTTTTTGCAGCAGCGGTCGAAAAGAAATCTTTGGATAATTTGGTAGAAGTATTTCCAGTGACCATTGTAGAAGATGTTTTTAAAAATCTTAAAGAAGAACATCCGGTACTCTCACGAATTGATGCGGTGCCAGTCGAAGGGTTGATGAAATATATTTATTCAGACCCAACCAAAACATTAGCTTTCTGGGGAGCTGTTCCAGATGATATTAAGCAATTAATTATCAATGGTTTCAAGAAAATTGATTTAGAGTCTGCAAAATTGAGTGGTTTCCTACCTGTTACAAAAGGATTCTTCAAATTAGGGCCAAACTGGTTAGCCAATTATATTATTACTGTCTTACAAGAAATTATGCAAGCCAGTTTAGAAATCGCGGTTATTTCTGGTGACGGTAATTTAAAACCGATTGGGATGATCAAAAAATTAAGCGGGTCAACAGACGGCGTATATCCCGACAAGGAAACAATTACTATGAATGATTTAGAACCAGGCACACTTGCTGGGGTCCACATGTCTATGGCCGAGGCAAAAACAGATAATGGTCGAGTTTCAGTGCTAGTCAATCCTCAGACCTATTGGGGGAAATTGTTCCCTAAATTAGCTCAGAAGGATGCAAATAATAACTGGCATTTAATTTCATTGCCAACGGGTGATGAGATTGTCCAATCTCATGCTGTTCCAAAGGACACACTTATTTTCGGCGTTTTGAAAAATTATTTCTTGGGTGTCAGCGGACAAGTAGAACTAAAAAAATATGAAGAAACGTTGGCTATTGAAGATTTAGATTTATTTATTGCTAAATTCTACGGTAACGGTGTTGCTAAAAATGCTAATGCGTTCTTCGTAGCCAATATCTCAGCAATGACCGGAGCCACAGCCGCACCGTTAGATCCGGATCCAGATATCAAGAAAACTGATACGATGACTACCATTAAACCCGGAACTGAAGAAGAGGGAGAAGGCTTGAAAAGAACTGCCAAGAAATAAATAGGAGGGAATTCAAATGGAAGTAACACTTGAAGTCAGTGATGAGTTATTAAAAAGTATTAAAGAGACTTTGAGGGTGACTCATTCAAACTTAGACGATCACCTCAGAGAATCAACCATTGATGGAATGGCCGAACTACAGTCATTATGTGGGCCACTTCCATTTGATGGAACCACCATTCTAGGCAGAAAGTCTATTCGGTTACTAAAAGAGTATTGTTTATATAGTTGGAATGATTTACTGAGTATTTTCCAAAAAGATCATATAAGCGACATAATCAGCCTTCAATTATATGCTGCATTGCATAGAGGTGGAGAATAATGCGGAATCGGGAGAAAACGAAAGGCAAACCATTTAATGATGGTCTACTAGAGTTCGGTCAAATCAAGACAAAAAGAGATTCGACTAAACGAATCATAGGCGAAGAGTTTATTTACTTAGGACGTCTTTATTTTTCGATTGAAAGTATTCGTCAAAATGATTTTGAACAATATGGAGGAAAAAATAAGACGGTTGACTTGAAACTATCCACCTATTTTACAACTGACGTTGAAAAGACGCATAAGATTAAAATAGCATCCGATGTGTATGAAGTGACAGGAATAGACCCTGATGCCGATCGTATTAAAATGTATTGGTATTTAACAAAGATTGGAGTGATTGAGGATGGGATTGGTTTCGCCAAAATCGAATCTAGATCTTGAAAAAATAGTCGAGACCATTATGTCTGAAACGAATAATAAATTTGAAGTGTTTGGCACAGACATTACTAAAGATGAAGTAGAAGCCAACCGCTCTTTTTTTATCTATGATCCATTTGGCGACTTATCACCTGCGGAGAGTCCAAAACAATGGAAACAGGAGTTTTTACTAAGTTTTGTGACCCGTGAGGATCAACGGTTATCAACGGACACGATTTTTAAACTAAAAGACGGATTGAGACGCTGCCGACTCTATTTTGATAGTACAGAGTCTGATTATGGCCGAATGGCAGACAGCGATCAACAAGCTAGAATGCTGACACTTTATTTCCATTCAATCGTTAAGGAGTGTTGATATGGTTGATTTTAAACTGGACGTCTCGAAGTCAGAACGATTAAAAGAAGCGATGTCTCAGATTGCACCGCTTTCTGAGAAATTGACCAATGATGTATTAAAAGCAAAAGGGACAAAGAAAATGATTCAGGCGATTGTTGGGTTTATGCCAATTAGTCGAAGTAAAAAAGCAAGACACGCTAAAACATCAAATTCATTAGCTTTTAGAATGGGAAATTTAGGATTTACGATTTATGCCAGAGGAGGGGCAGCCAATAAGGCTGGCTCCTTCGGCTATTTAGTTTTTCCAAATGAAGGTCGAGGGCCACGAAATCCGATAGCACAACGTTTTTTTGAGCGGGGGGCTGAATCTGCTAATGAACAGATACTAGATGATGTTATTTCAGCGTTGCAAGAGGCACACAAAAGTTTAGGAGGGAATTAAATGACAGTAGAAATGATTACAGAATATGACCAGTACGAAGTAACAAACGGGGCTGTTAAATGGTCTGGTAGCGAAGTGTCAGCACCAGCAGTGCCACTAGGATGTACAGGTAGTTTAGAAGTAGAAACTGAATTGAAGGTTGTCACCAAGAAATGTGAGGGCTATGAAACAAAAAGCGTTCCGATTCCTCAAAAAATGACGGGGACGTTTATTGGTCACATGCCTGTTGATATTCTCCGAAAAGCTTATGGACTGAGAACGACGGGACTTAAGCCTGGTGTATGGGCTTATGGAACTAAGTCAAGAGCTGGAACAGGCATTTTTACATGGGATGTTTTTAATTTGGAGGGCGATGAGCGGAAAATGATGGCTTTTCCAAACGGTCAAATTGGAGCTGGTTTCAAATTCAAGATTGAAAATGGCGGCGAAGAGATTGCAGAAGTTGAAATGCCAATCAATTTCTTGAAGGATTCGAACCGAGAGTTCTACTACGAAGCTTTTGAAAGTGAAGTAGAAGATGAGGATATCAAAACAAACTGGAATAAGAACTTTGGGTTGGATTTGATAAAAGGGACTGAAGGAGTAGAAGGATTCTCATTGAGAATGGCTCAAACTGAAGAACCTGACATGAAAGAAAAAGTAACCAAAAAATAACTGATTAGAAGAGTGGCCACGAGGCTGCTCTTTTTTTATGGAGGAAAACAAATGGGTATTCACTATATTGAGTTAAGAAATGGCGAAACAGCCAAACTGGATACGGACGTGTCATTGGGAAAAATGAAAAAATTTAAAAAAGACGGGACATTGAGTCCGAACTTTTTAGGTAAGTTGATGTTGCTTGAATCTGATCCCAAATCATTCGAAACAGATGATTTAGAAAATGCTTATTACATTGCGTATCTAAACGCCAACTCCAATCCAATGCCTCAAGACGTGTTTGAAAGTCAGTTGAATTACGATTTGGAGAAAGCGACTGAGTTCTTTAGTGAAATCGTGGGTGGTTCTAACAAAAAAGGAACCATGCAAAAAGAATTTATCAAACACACGACAAAGAAAAATAAACAACAAGGTGGTAAGAAACACCCAAAAAACTAGTGGTTGAAGACGTAGAGGATGTTTACTCCTATTATGTCTATTTCCTTGGCATCGATTCATGGACTACATGGAATCAACCGATTAGTTCTGTAAAGAAAATCGCTCTCAACAAGATTGCTATCAGTAATTTTGTTAATTCAGACTAAAGGAGGATTCAAATGGCGAAACAATTTCCAAAAGTTGAGGTAGAATATAGCGTTGTTAACAATACCTTTAAGAAAGGTATCCAAGAAAATACCAAAGAAGTAACAACGTTAAACAAAGAATTTAAATTACAAAAGGAGCAAATGAAGTACACAGCCAGTGAGTCCGAAAAACTGGAAGCTGAGATTGCGAAATTGAATAAAGAGTACAGTATTTCTCAAGAGAAAACAAGGCAGACGGCGAGCGCTCTTGAAAATACAAAGGAAATGACTGGCGAAGCTTCAAACGCAACAAGAATTTGGAATAACAGTTTAATTGACGCTCAGAAGAACGAAGAATTCTTAAAGAATCGAATTCACGAGACAACTCTTAAGTTAGAATCAGCTAAAAAAGCCGAAATGAGCTTAACTGACGAACAAAAAAAAGCAATTCAGGCCTCGCAAGAACGACAAAGTAAGCTAGAATCCTTAGAACAAACACAGGAGCAACTGGCAAGCTCGTCTGACAAGCTGACAAAAGAATATGAGTTACAGGTAGCGGAACTGGGAAACAACGCTAGAGCGACAGATAAAGCCAAATTAGAGCAACAACATTTGGCGGAGCAAATGAAAAACAGTGCCAATCAAATAGGAAATTTGGAAGAGCAGCTATCTGTTGCAAAAAAAGAGTTTGGTGAGAACTCTCAAGAAGTTGATAAATTAGAACAATCGTTACTAGATGCCAAATTAGCAGGACAAGAGTTTGCTAACTCATATAAAGACAGTACAGACAAGCTGAAACGCTTTGGAGAAGTTGCGGGGCAAATAGGTAACTCGATGAAAACGATTGGTGGCGGGTTAACTAAGGGAATCACCCTACCCTTGTTAGCTGTCGGTGGCGGTTCAATTAAAGCCGCCAGTGATTTTGACAGTGCAGCCGCTGGTATGCGTAAGACTGTTGATGAGTTAGTAGATAAAAACGGTAAGGTTATTATCTCTTACGAAGATTTAGAAAATGGTATTAGGGATATGGCAAAAGAGTTACCTGCTTCTGCTTCACAAATCAGTGAAGTAGCGGAAGCAGCTGGTCAATTAGGGATTAAAACCGAAAATGTTTTAAGTTTTACCAAAACAATGATAGACATGGGTGAATCAACAAACTTAGCCAGTGAAGAGGCCGCATCTAGTTTGGCTCAATTAGCTAATATCACACAAATGCCCCAAGAAAACTTTGATAGGCTAGGAAGTTCAATTGTTGCACTAGGGAACAATATGGCGACAACAGAGAGTGATATCGTTGCGATGTCATTACGATTAGCAGGTAGTGCGAAACAAGCAAATATGACGGAAGATCAAATTATGGCGATGGCTGCCGCAATGAGTTCTGTAGGGATAAACGCCGAGAGTGGCGGGAGTTCAATGTCGCGATTCATTCAAAAAGTTCAAACATCCGTTTTAAGTGGTGGTAAAGAACTAGAAGTTTTTGCCCGAACATCTGGTATGACGTCTGAACAATTTCAAAAAGCATGGAAAGAAGATGCTGCTTCTGCAGTGGTTGAGTTTGTAAAGGGACTAGGTAAAGTTAAAAACGCAGGTGGTGATGTGACATCTGTATTAAAAGAAATGGGACTTAATTCTACACAAGAGATTGACACAATGTTACGTTTAAGCGGAGCTGGCGAGACATTGGCTGAATCGCTTAACATTTCAAGTGAAGCCTGGGAAGAAAATACAGCTCTAACAAATGAAGCCGCTCAACGTTATGAAACATTTGAGTCGAAATTAAAAATGTTAAAGAACCAAGTAGTAGATATTGCGATTGAGTTTGGTGGTCCATTAATGGACGCTCTATCAAATGTTTTGGATATTTTACAGCCCGTTTTAAAAGTGGTGGCTGATTTAGCACAGCGGTTTTCTGATGCAGATCCCAAAACACAAAAGTTTATTATGACGTTAGGGTTAATCGCTATGGCGATGGGGCCAATCATTAGCACAATAGGATCGGTATTAATGGTCATGAGTGCATTGGCCCCAGTCATTGGGGCGATTGCTTCGTTTTTTGGAATTACAGCCGTTGCGGCTGGAGGTTTGTTATTGGTCATTCCGTTAATAGTTGCAGCAATCGCCGCTTTAATTGCCGCTATTGTGATCTACTGGGATGATATTTCTAAGTTCTTCAAGGATCTTGGCGCTGATATCGCCACTTTCTTCAGTAATCTTTGGGGGGATATAAAAGAAGGATTTGGAAAGTTAGTCGAGGGATTCAAAAATAAGATAGATAACATAAAAACGGTCTTTTCTGATTTAGGGTCTTTTATCGGGGAATTCTTTTCTAAGGCAATTGAAGATGGGAAAGCCAGTATTAAACAAAAGTTGGATGAGATTGGCGAGTTCTTCACTCGGTTAAAAGAGGGCATTGAAGAAAAACTAGCAGCAATAGGAGAATTCTTTGCTCCTCTCACTCACGCATTGTCAGAATTTTTCGGTATGATTGGGTCATTTTTCGCTACAATTGGCGAGGCGATTGGCTTAACCTTAGTGGCGATATATGATATTGTCACAGGCGCATTAACACAGCTCGGAACTTGGATCATGGAAACATTTATTACACCATTAGTTACTTGGATTCAAGAGAAATTTAATGCCTTTCTGCTTTTCATGACAGAAGTGGGACAAACATTTAAACGAGTTATTATTGAGCCTATTATCGAAATGAAGAACGAGGTTGTCAAATTCGTATCAGAAACCGTTGATGGCGTGATGGAAAAATTCACGCTATTTAAAGATGCTGCTGGAAAAAAATGGCAAGAGGTCAAAGAGAGTATTACCAAACCTATGATAGAGACGAAAGACAATCTATTGAAGTGGGGGGCAGATATATGGTCGGGTTTAGTAGGCTCTTTTGACAAGCTTAAAAACGATACTGGAAAAAAATTCAATGAAATAAAAGATAACGTCATGAAACCAATCAACGATATGAAGGATGGTATAAAAAACGCCATTGATTCAATTGTTGATTTTTTTGCGAAGATAAAGTTCCCTCGATTCGGATTAAAAACTTCCACTAAAACAATTTTTGGTAAAGAAATTTCTTACCCATCAGGCATTGATGTGAAGTGGAATAAAAAAGGAGCTATCTTTAAGAAACCGGTTGTTGCTGGTATGTATGGTGGCGTTCCACAGGGATTTGGGGATGGACCGGAGAATGAAGCAGCTATTCCATTAAATAATGAGAACCTCGGAATGATTGGAGAGGGCGCTGTTAGAGCAAGTGAACAAGCATTGCAACGTATGATGGATAATTACATGGATTCTATCACGATAAAGAATGAGCTCAATATTAGTGTTATTTCCGAAATGGATAGCAAAAAAGTAGGAGAAGGAGCAGCCCATATTGTGGATGATAGTTTTGAAAACCGAGGGACTGATTTAAGTTACGGTGTAGGGAGGAGGAATCGCTAGTGAGTTGCTTTTATGCGCTATTAGATAATATACCAACAAATACCACCGGTTTTGAAATAGCGGAACGGCCAGTGATTCCTGCCAATAAACAGGTGATTGAAAAAGTTCAAGTTCAAACACGTCACGGATCATTGATTAAGAAGCGTATGTTTCAAGATCGAACGATTTCTGTCGTGTTTAATATCTTGGAAGAACGGAATATTAAACACGACCTCAGATTATTTAAAGGGTTATTATCAAATAAGAAAACACTCCAATTCTCAGATGATGATGTCTATTTCAAAATAAATAATATAGAATTTGGTGATTTTGATAACGAAGTAGAGTTTTATGGTTATGGAACAGTTGTTTTTGACATCCAACCTTTTGATTATGCCGTAACGCCTCCTCGTTTTTTATATCAACCAGAAACTTTGTATAGTATGGGGACCATTGAAGCTGATCCGTTAATAAGCATCTTTGGTCAAGGCGACATTGACCTTCATATTAATGAGCAAGTTATTCAATTGAAAGGTGTTCGTGATTTTATTCATATTGATTGTGATTTGAAAGAGGCTTACAGAGAAAATGATGAAGGGATGGAGAATCGGATGATTGGAAAATTCCCGCAATTGTTAATTGGAAACACAGATGTGAGCTGGAAAGGAAACGTAGAATATGTGGTTATTGAACCGAGGTGGAGATATAGATGATTGTTTTGTATGAAAAAAATGAAAAAGAGTTTACTCATAACGGCCTTGGAGTCCTAGATAACGCCATTTATGACGATAATGTATCCTGGACTGACAATGGCCTATTTGTCTTCACCTTTCGATATCCACTTTTTGCTAAGCATGGCGCAAAAATTCAAGGCGAACGAATTGTTAAATGTCCCACACCAGATGGTGAACAAGCGTTTCGAATCCATAAACCTAAGACTACTAATGGTATTGTTGAGGTTGGAGCTTTACATATTAGCTATGATTTAAGCGACAATTTGATTGAAGATACGTTTATCGTTGGAAAAAATGGCCAGCAAGCATTGGATCAAATGAGTCGAAATACGCAATACCCACATCCTTTCACTTTTAATTCAGATATCAATTTGACAGCCAATTCGCGGGTCGTTCGGAAAAATCCGATAGCGTTTCTGATTGATTCTAGTTTAGACAATAGTTTTGTTAACCGTTGGGGCGGTCACATGAAACGTGACAATTTTAAGATTAGCATGATGCAACATCCAGGTAAGAATCGTGGTATTGTTATTCGTGATAAGAAGAATCTGGTTGGCTATGAGTCTGATTTAGATTACGAAGCAGTTATTACTAGAATCATGCCACAGGGATTTGATGGCTTACTCTTACCTGAAAAGTATGTGGATAGTCCGATTATTAATTCGTACGACCATCCTAAAATCGAGGTCGTTGAATTTCCTGATATTAAAGCGAGAAAAGAAGGCCAACGTCTTGAGGAGGGGGAAGTTGAACTAGAAGAAGCTCATCGCTTGTTGCGATTAAGAGCTGCTCAATGTTACACCGACCACCGATATGACTATCCTAAAGCAACTTACAGTGTTAATTTCGTTGAAATATCAAAGACCGTCGAATACGAAGAGTTTCAGGATTTAGAAACCATTCTACCAGGGGACACAGTTAATGTGATTCACGAAGAGGATGGTTTTTCAATTGAGTCGGAAATGATTGGCTATGAATACACGCCTTCCATTGAGGAATATAAGTCGTTACGTTTAGGAAACTACAAAGGCGGGTTCACTAGCGTTATGACCGAGGTTCAGAGCGTCAAAGAAAGTATCACCATTAAGTCTAAAGAAATTGCGAGTGATCTTATTCATAGTGGATTCGGAGGTCACGTTAGAGTGTATCCTGATAAAATTTTAATCATGGATACATTTAAAGAAGAAACTGCTACACGAGTCTGGCAATGGAATATCAATGGATTTGGCTATAGTAAGAACGGAATCAATGGCGAGTATGGTTTGGCTATGACCATGAAGGGGGAGATTGTAGCAGATTTTATAACAGTGGGCATAATTCGGGCGGATGTCTTTGAGAATTCTTTTAATAAAACGGGAGACACTCTCAAATTAAAAGAGGGAAAACTATCAATTTGGAATTCTGAAACACGTATTATGGAGCTCACTAAAAAAGGATTAGAGTTTTGGCGTGGAACTGAATCAATAGGGACAATGGGAACAACTGCAAAATCACCATCATGGACCCCAAGTTCTGGCGAAACTGAGAGAGCCATACAGATTAAATTAATTAATGGCGAATTCATCCAAATTATTAACGAAGATGAAGATGGTTTGTTTATTCCATCAAAGAACTTCGGAACAGGTAGTAATGCGACTAGATTAACATTATTTGGAGCTAAGGGGCTCGATCTAATCAGTGATAAAGCTGGTTTATCACTAACAGATAGAGGAGTTGAGATTATGGGAGGCCTTTATGTTGGAGGAAAAGAAATCACTCCAGGTGGTACAGGAGGTGGAGGTTGGAATGGAGATTATCCACCAGAAGTGACAACACAAATGGAAAAAAATGCTTGGAGAGTCTGGGTATTCTTTCAAAATAAAGGTTGGAATACACGAGCTATTGCCGGCATGTTGGGCAATATGGAATCTGAATCATGGATAAATCCAGATCAACATGAGACGAGTGGTGGCGGAGGTTATGGTCTTGTTCAATGGACACCTGCAAGTAAGTTGATTGATTGGTGTAATGCCAATGGTTTGGATTACAAAACCGTTGAATCTCAATGTATGAGAATACAGTATGAGGTTGATAATAATCTTCAATGGTTTGCTAACCCTCAACGACCTGATTTGGAATACATTTCATTTTCGACATTTACTTATCTGGCTGATGAAAAAATAGCTGCAGAGTATTTCATTGCGTTTTATGAGCATCCAGCTAATCCGAACCAACCTATACGAGCTCAACAAGCTACAGCGTGGTACAACAAGTTTAAGGACTTAGTACAACCGGGTGGAAAGTATGGATACCCAGTTCTTGAAGGGACGCCTGTATCTTCTTGGTTTGGCCCTCGATGGGGAACCATGCATAACGGAATTGATTTTGCTGGTGTAATAGGAGATCCCATTTTCGCGGCTCAATCAGGAACTGTTGTCTATTCTTATTTCGACCCTGATATGGGCGAGTGGGTAGTAATTAAACATGATAACGATGCTTATATGACGGGTTATGCTCATAACAGTGCCCGGTTAGTTAATGTTGGAGATAAAGTGAGTAAAGGGCAACAGATAGCTAGAATGGGCTCGACCGGCGACAGCACAGGTCCACATTTACATTTTGCTGTTCAAACAGAGAAATGGGGCGGGTATAAAGATCCAGCTCCATTTTTAGGTTTAACACCACCCTAGGAGAGACTTCTAGGGTTTTTATTATATGTAGCAATAGAAAGAAGGGAAAAAATGACTGAATATAAAATGGACCTAAG
>NZ_CAUQJB010000055.1:0-17739 GCF_963518325.1 uncultured Vagococcus sp.
CGTAGTATCTTATTTTTTGATTCCTTAGGGCTTTTACAACATTTCGATGTCCCTTACTCCTAAGTTGCTAAAGCAACAAGGGTAATGGCTCTCCATTTCATGTTGTTTTTTTATTCTAAGGTATTGCTACCGTAGTTTCATCATAATACGTTTTGGCGTAAGTTGCAATTTATACTGCTAATTTTTTGTCTTTTTTACTTAACTATTAACGATTCGCCTGTCATTTCGGCAGGTTTTTCTATGTTCAGTAAATCTAGCATTGTTGGTGCCACATCTGCTAGACGGCCGTCAGTGCGCAATGTTACTCCTTTTTTAGTGACAATTACAGGGACTGGTACTGTTGTATGTGCTGTATGTGGATTGCCTTCAGGTGTGGACATCGTTTCTGAATTACCGTGGTCAGCAAAGATTATTGCAGAACCGCCTTTAGCTAAAATTGCATCAACAACTCGTCCTAAGTTTTCATCTACGGCTTCAATGGCTTTTATTGTCGGCTCTAGCATTCCGGAGTGACCTACCATATCAGGGTTAGCAAAGTTTAGGATAATCGCATCATTTTCATCTGCTTCGATTGAAGCAACTAGAGCATCTGTCACTTCGTAAGCACTCATTTCAGGTTTTAAATCGTATGTTTCAACTTTTGGTGAGTTGATTAAAATACGGCTTTCACCTTCAAATTCTTCATTACGACCACCATTCATAAAGAAGGTAACATGAGGGTATTTTTCAGTTTCAGCAATCCGCAACTGTTTTAAGCCGTGATTTGATAAAACTTCACCAATCACATTCTTCATTTCCATCGGTGGATAAGCGACTTCTGCCACAATACTTGGATTGTAAAGCGTCATCGTCACAAATTTAACATTTGTTGGATGATTTTGACGCTCAAAATGTTCCCACTCAAGGTCAGTGAACGCATTTGATAATTGAATCGCCCGATCCGGTCGGAAGTTAAAGAAAATAACAGCGTCATTCTCTTTGACAGTCGCCACTGGTTTGCCGTCTTTCTCAATCACTGTTGGTAAAACAAATTCATCATTAATACCTTCAGCATATGAGGCTTCAATTGCTTCAACAGGGTCAGTTGCTTTTACGCCTTCACCTAAAACTAAAGCATTATAAGCTTTTTCAACACGTTCCCAACGTTTGTCACGATCCATTGCGTAGAAACGACCTGATACAGTCGCTACTTGGCCGTAGTTTATCTCTGCCATTTTAGCAACCAATTCTTTCATAAATCCAGCACCTGATGTCGGGGCAACGTCACGACCATCTAAGAACGCATGAACGTAAGTTTCTTTAACACCTTTGGCTTTAGCTGTTTCTAAAAGAGCATATAAATGGTTTTGATGACTGTGAACCCCACCATCCGATAATAGACCAAATAAATGTAAGGCTGAGTTATTTTCAATGGCATAAGTCATTGCACTGTTCAAAATGTCATTTTTTTGGAATTCACCATCTGAAATGGCTTTATCGATTCTAGTTAGACTTTGATACACGATACGTCCGCCACCAATGTTTGTGTGACCTACTTCTGAGTTCCCCATTTGTCCTTCAGGTAACCCAACATCTAAGCCAGCTGCCTTCATTGTAGCATGTGGAAATTCATTGTAGTAACGATCAAAATTAGGTTTATTCGCTTGTGCGACAGCATTGCCAACGGTTTCTTCCCGTTGGCCAAAACCGTCTAAGATAATAATCGCGACAGGTGCTTTACTCATACTATTTAACAGCCTCCAATAAAGCTAAGAAAGATTTTGGCTCAAGACTTGCGCCACCTACTAATGCTCCATCGATATTTTCTTGTGCCATGTATTCTTTAATATTTTCTGGTTTTACGCTACCGCCGTATTGGATACGAACTTTGTTAGCTGTGTCAGCGCCGAATTTATCAGCAATCGTTTTACGGACAACAAAACATGTTTCGTCAGCATCTGTAGCTGATGACGATTTACCCGTTCCAATCGCCCAAATAGGTTCGTACGCAACGACTAAATTAGCGACTTGGTCATTCGTTAAACCATCTAATGCATTTTCAACTTGGCCTTTAATCCAGCCTTCAGTTTCGCCAGCTTCACGCTGTTCTAATGTTTCACCACAACAAACAATTGGTGTCATGCCATTGGTAATAATCGCTTTAGCTTTTTTATTAACATCTTCATCTGTTTCGTGGAAAAACTCACGACGCTCAGAATGACCGATGATAACGTATTGAACACCTAAATCAGCAATTGCTGCTGGTGAATTTTCACCAGTAAAAGCGCCAGCGTTTTCGAAGTAACAGTTTTGAGCTGAAATTTTTAATTCGGTTCCTTTAGTCGCTTCAGCTAAGCCTTGTAAAAATAAAGCTGGTGAGCCTACAACTGAATCCACAGCTGAATTAGCGGGAATATTGTTTTTAACTTCTTCAATAAAAGTGAAGGCTTCATCAGCCGTTTTGTTCATTTTCCAGTTTCCTGCAATAATTGGTTTACGCATGGGTAGTAACTCCTTCTATTGTTTGACTTATCAAAGGGGCATTGAAATAGCTCAATGCACCTCCAATATCATCTGTTTTATTTTTCTGTTAAAGCTGTTAATCCTGGTAACTCTTTGCCTTCTAGTAACTCTAGAGAAGCTCCGCCACCTGTTGAGATCCATGAGAATTTATCCGCACGGCCCAAGTTAATAGCTGCTGCAGCTGAATCGCCACCACCAATGATTGATGTTGCCCCTTCTTGAGCAGCAATAGCATCCATCACAGCGATTGTTCCTTTAGCAAAATCTTCGTTTTCAAACACGCCCATTGGACCGTTCCAAACAACAGTTTTAGCGCCATCAATCACTGATTCAAACAATTCAATTGTTTTGGGACCAATATCCAGACCCAAGAACCCTTTATCGATTGCTTCGCCTTCAGTTGCTTTTAATTCAGTATAGCCAGCAAAAGCATTTGCTTCAATTGAATCGACTGGTAACACAAGTTTATCGCCAGCTTTTTCAATGAGAGATTTTGCTAATTCAACTTTATCTAATTCAACTAATGAATCACCGATTTCGATTCCTTTAGCAGCGTAAAACGTGTAAGTCATTCCGCCACCAACAATCACTTTGTCAGCTTTTTCAAGTAGGTTTTCAATCACACCAATTTTATCCGATACTTTTGACCCGCCTAAAATTGCCACAAAGGGACGAACAGGCGCTTCAACCGCTTCTTTAATAAATTTGATTTCATTTTCCATTAAGAATCCAGCAGCTGCTTGAGAAACGTTTGATGAGATCCCAACGTTTGAGGCATGAGCGCGGTGAGCAGTTCCGAAAGCGTCATTTACAAAAATGTCATCTCCAAGAGAAGCCCAATATTTGCCTAAATCAGCATCATTCTTTGATTCTTTTTTACCATCGATGTCTTCAAAACGGGTATTTTCAACAAGTAAAACTTCACCAGCTTTTAAATCGTTGATTGCCGTTTCTAAAACCTGACCTCGTGTTTCAGGGACAAAAATAACTTCTTTGCCTAGTAATTCACTTAGACGAGTGGCAACTGGACGCAATGATTTGCCTTCTTTGTCGGCTTCTTCTTTAACGCGACCTAAATGTGAAAATAGAATTGCTTTCCCACCATTATCAAGGATGTATTCAATCGTTGGTAATGCAGCGGCAATCCGATTATCATCTGTAATAACGCCATCTTTTAATGGAACGTTAAAGTCAACGCGGACTAATACCTTTTTATCGTTTAATTCTAAATCTTTGACAGTAATTTTAGCCATGAAGCTAACCTCCTAGTAGTTGTGAATCTAAAATGAATTGAATTTACTAACGCATAACACGTCAGACGCCATCCATATAAATAAGCGGGGAAGCGCGATGCTTCCCCGCTTATCTGTTCAGTCATTCAAACCTAAGTTCTAATTAACCTAATTTAGCAAAGTATTCTAAAGTACGAACTAATTGTGCAGTGTATGACATTTCATTGTCGTACCAAGCAACAGTTTTAACTAATTGATTATCGCCAACTGTCATTACTTTAGTTTGTGTTTCGTCGAATAAAGAACCAAACGTCATACCTACAACGTCTGAAGAAACAATCGGATCTGCAGTGTAACCATAAGATTCGTTAGCTGCTGCTTTCATTGCTGCGTTAACTTCGTCAACTGTTACTTTTTTGTCTAAAATTGTGACTAATTCTGTTAAAGAACCAGTTGCCACAGGAACACGTTGAGCAGCTCCATCTAATTTACCATTTAATTCTGGGATTACTAAACCGATTGCTTTAGCAGCACCAGTTGTATTTGGCGTGATGTTTTCAGCAGCCGCGCGCGCACGACGGAAGTCTCCACCAGGGTGAGGTCCATCAAGAGTCATTTGGTCACCTGTGTAAGCATGGATAGTCGTCATTAAACCTTCAGCGATACCAAATTCTTTGTTTAATACGTCAGCCATAGGAGCTAAACAGTTAGTCGTACATGAAGCACCAGAGATAACTGTTTCTTTACCTGTTAAGATATCATGGTTAGTATTGTAAACGATTGTTGGTACATCATTTCCACCAGGAGCAGAAATTACAACACGTTTAGCGCCACCCTTAAGATGTTTTTCAGCACCCTCTTTAGAAGTGAAGAAACCAGTACATTCTAATACGATTTCAACGCCTAAGTCGCCCCATGGTAATTCTTCTGGGTTACGGTTAGCTAATACTTTTACTTCTTTACCGTTAACATTGAAATAACCATCATGAACTTCTACTTCACCATTGAAACGGCCTTGTGTAGTGTCATATTTTAATAAATGAGCCAACATTTTTGAATCTGTTAAATCGTTGATTGCTACTACTTCAATACCTTCTACTTCTTGAATACGGCGGAATGCTAAGCGCCCAATACGTCCAAATCCATTAATACCTACTTTAACTGTCATGCGAGATTTCCTCCTTTAGAAAATCGAAAAATTATTTATTTTAAAGGGCGAACCCTTTTAAAATCATTTAGTTAGTGTTTCAGTCAAGATTAATTGACTTTAACATTTCATTTGCTGCCCCTTCGTCGGTGATTAACCACGTTTGCTGGGGAGCATGCTTCATATAAGAGTGAATCGCTTTGGCTTTTGATTTCCCACCGGCTACGGCTAAGATATAGGGAACTTTCTCCAAATCTTTTAATTGTAAGCCAATTCGTGGTATTTTGTAGACGACTTTGCCGTCTTCATCAAAAAAATACCCAAAAGATTCTGCCACGGCACCGCTGTTTTTAAGCATGACCAATTCTTGTTCGCTCATCCCTCTTCTAGCTGCCATATGTAGCGCTCTTCCAATACTGTGAATCACACAAGTAGATTCATTAATTAAACCCAACACCTGTTGAACAAAAGGTTCTTGCAACAAGCTCTGGTATGTCTCATGGCTAACTCGCTCCGGCACGTATAAGGGGCGGGAAGTGCCGCCGGTCTTTGAAGCCATCATAGCACTGACTGAGTTCGCTTGAATGTCGACCGTTTCTCCGATACCGCCACGGGCAGGTACAAACACATTATTACGAATGTTATGATCTAACATTGTCATGTTTTCTGCTACAGCTGCCATCGTTGTGCCACCCATTACAGCAATCACATTTTCCTTATCAGGTAACAAGGTACTCAAAGATTCAGAGATAATCTGACCAAAACTTGCTAATACTTTACTTTCATCGTCACTGTCACCAGCTACAATGATGCATTTTTCAACACCAAAGTATTCCGCTAATTTCCGCTCTTTTTGTTTCATGCCTGAATATTTGCCCATTAAGGACTCTAATCCAACCATTACCTTTTCACCCTCTGTTGTAAGGGTCATGCCACTTTTAGATGTTTCTATCAAACGTAAGCTTTTAAGCAAATCAGTTTCCGTCCGCAAAACTCGTTCAGTCATGTCCATCTTCATCGCTAACGTCCGTCTGCCAACTGGAGACATCCAATTGATATTGCGCAGAATCGTAAAGCGTTCTTGAACGAGATCCATAAGGTCTGGAGCTATTTTTTCAATTAGTTCTAATTGGTTTTCCATTGTTGGACTCCTTCGTTGGACTTAAAATGACCAAGTGCGTCGTTTGGCGACCCATCGATTCCAAAAAAAACGATAAAACCGAAATCAAGTAATATATTATTACATTTTCGTCTCTATCAACTTACAAGGATAGTGTAACACCAAAAAAAAAGTTTAGCAAGTAAAAAACAGTTTAATTGATTACCCTTCACCCATTCTTCACAAGTCTTGTGAAATTATTGTCAGTGATTTTCCACTGTTAATCGAACGATTACCTCACTATAACTAGTTAAAGTTTGTGACAGTTTAGTCATTGTTACATTACTTCCTTATAAATACTCGTTTTTTTCTAGTTTTATTAAAAAAAGCGAACAACCCATTAATCGATTGTTCGTCTTCTAAAACTTAACTCTTTTAATTCAAACTAAAAATAACCTTTTGTCCAATTTACAATTTCCCCTCAATCATACCGTTTGCGCTTGCTGGAAGCAGCAATCCCTAAAAGATCTCGGTACTTAGCCACCGTCCTGCGAGATATCTCAACATCTTCAGCTGTCAAAATATCAACTATTTTTTGATCGGATAAAGGTTTCGCCTTATTTTCATTTTCCACCAATTGCTTAATTCTGGTTTGAACGTCTGCTGCCGAAACATCCTCTCCCTCACTGTTTTGACTTAAACCTGTCGTAAAGAACGACCGTAGTTCAAACACTCCAAACTTCGTTTGCAAGTATTTTCCGTTAACAGCTCGGCTGACCGTCGACTCGTGAATTTCTAACTCTTCAGCAATTTCTTTCAATGTCATTGGTTTTAATGGTCGCTCTGTGTCAAAGAAAAAAGGCGCTTGGCGAGTGACTATTTCTGTCCCAACTCGCAAGATGGTATCTCCACGCTGTGTAACACTGCGTTTAATCCAGTCAAACTCAGCTTTTTTTTCTTTAATATACTGTTTGACTTCCCGATCACCCGTTTCAGCCATTTTATCAAAATAGCTTTGCTGAAATTCAATAATCGGAGCACCACTGCGAGTTGATAGTACTTCGATAGACTCATCTTTGACATTTACTAGTAAATCAGGATTAATATAATGATCTGTTGATTCTCCGAAGGCTGCTCCTGGAAAAGGACTCAATGTCTGAATATAATCATGTATCTCTTGAATGGTCTGTAAATCAACCGAATATCGATTTGCCACTTCTTTCCATTTACGATTGGCGAAGTTTTCAAACTCCTCTTCTATAACTACATAAGCCAAAGGCGGTGCTTCATTATCTCGCTCAATTTGCAACAATAGACATTCCTGTAAGTCCCGCGCCCCCACACCTGCGGGATCTAACTGCTGCAATAAAGTTAATGCGTCTAGCATTTGAATGTATTCTGCACCTGTTTGGCGAATCGCTTCTTCTAGGGTGATGGTTAAATATCCATTAACATCCACGTACTCTGTAAAGAAAATAATTAATTGTCTCAAATAGGTATCCCGATAGTTCAGATGAATTTGAGCTAAAAGTGATTCAAACAGGGACATGCCTTTATCCGGAATTTGATTTATATAACTTGTTTCCTGGCCATCATAGCTACTTTTTGATGACGAACGAATCGGCGAATCGGCGTAGTCGCTTTCAACTTTTACATCGATTAGCGGATTTTCCAATGCTTTACTTTCTAAAAAGGCACGCAAATCATCTGTATTATATTGAAGCATTTGAATAGATTGCTGTAGTTGCTGAGTCATCGCCATCTTTTGAATTTGTTTTTGCTGTTGGTTCAAATTTTGATTAAATTGCATGTTTTCCACTTCTTTCTATCAGTAAAAGAGAATATTATAAAAATACACTTGCTATTTCCTTCATAATTAGGTAAACTAATCTATGTGCTTGCGGCCTTAGTGTAGTGGATATCACGTAAGATTCCGGTTCTTGAGACAGGGGTTCGATTCCCTTAGGCCGCGTTAAAACAAGCTAATGTTCTCCCTCTTCTTCCTTATTTTAGCATAAAATAAGGAAGAAGAGGAGAGGACATTATTTTTTTAGTTCGAATAAATGCTTGCCAATTAAAAACGCTTTAAATAACTAAGCATAGACAGGTCATGACTTACATCCTATGTTATAATGACATAGATAATTTAAAAGGAGTTGCTGATATGAAACATGGTATTTTAATTTACGGACCTACACCACTTTTCGGTGGTCAACTTGGTGCGAATAAACAAAATTTGATTTCCGCGCTTTTTGGTGTTGGTAATAATAAAAAACTAGTGCAAGCTGTTAAGAATCAGATTGTCACCAATCAATTAGATTGGCACTTTGATTTTGATCAAACCGAAAGTAATCCTCAGGAAATCATGAATCAAGGTACCGACCTTATTGTCGTTTTACCTGAGTTAGTGAAAAAGTTTGATACGGGCTCAATCCCGACCAACTCTCTAATCGAACTGACGAGTACTGAATACCATCAGAATGATGTCACACGGATTATCTCTTATATGAAACAACAATCATAATATAAAAAATAAGCCAGCGCTTTTACTGGCTTTTTTTTATAGCTTTGAATAAGGAATCATAGGTAAAGGTTCTTTCGATGGCTTGGCCAATCGCTTTTGCATCCAAACAATGTCGTACCAATTGCCTAATTTATAAGCAAATTGCTGAAATTTAGCGACCTGTTGATATCCAAGTTTTTTATGAAATACTTGGCTGGCGTGATTATCACCTGTAATGCACGCAACTAAGTAGAAAATATTTTGCTCGATGACTTCTTTTTCTAAATGTCTATATAACTTACTACCGACACCTTTCCCCTTTGCTTCTGTCGCTAAATAAATGGTCGCCTCTGCTGTCCATGCATAGCCTGGTCTGTTATTATAAGCGTGAGCATAGGCGTAACCAAGCAGATTCCCAGATTGATTTTCTGCTACTAAAAAAGGATAGTCTTCCAGCGTTGAGGTAATCCTTTGTCGAAATTCAGTGAGTGATGGTACTTTATATTCAAAAGAAATCGTTGTGTCAGTCACATAGGGCTGATAGATCTTTAATAACTCTTCTGCATCACATTCGTTTGCTAATCTTATCCTGATCATTCTTACACCTAGCCTAACAATTAATTTTAGAAAATCATACCAAACCTTTGATTCAATTTCAATCAAAATAACTTTAGAAGCAGACATATAACGTTCTCGTTTTATCTTCAGGTTATCTAACACATAGTTTACATCACAAACTTTATAGCCAAAACTCTAAAGAAAATATTGTTATTTTTAGAAATAAATATATACTATGAGTTATCACTAAAATAATTGACAGTATGATTGTTAAAGCAACGGTCGGTGATGCTAACTTTATCAATGTCAACACATTCTGTAGGAGGTTATCACATGAAGAAAACTCTAACTAATCACAAACAAGGCTGTTTACTAATCCTTAGCGGCATTATTGTAGGCCTTCTTTTCCAATTCTTAGGTGTCATTGCTAACAATTCTAGCCCCTCTTTCGCTTCCATAATAAAAGTTTTGGGCAGTGGGTTTAATGCGATTGCCATGGGGATTTTAATTTATTTAATTATTAAAGAGGAATTTTGGGACTGGTTTAACCATTTTAATATTAAATGGGTCATCGTCGGAATTCCACTGTTACTCTTAGTTAGTATGTTATCCGGTACAATTTGGACATCTGTTGCTGGTAAGTTAGCAGCAAACAGCATTAACGACTCATTATCATGGGGTTATGTCATAGCCAATGTCCCTTTTATGTTATTCGGTGAAGAACTATTATCTATTGGTATTTTATATGGTGCATGGAAAAAATTAAACTGGAAATTTTGGCAAGCTTCCTTATTTTGCGGATTTCTCTTTGCCATTTGGCACCTTACCTCTTATGACTTCAATTTAATGCAATGTATCGTCACCATATTACCAAGTCGCCTTGTACTTAATTATCTGTTTAAGAAAACTGATTCGGTTTGGGTCACATTAATTGTCCACATTGCCTTCGATGTTCTAACATTTTTACCTATTTTGTTGAAATAACGAATAAACCCAGCTGCTTAACCTTGGTTTGGTTTTATTGGTTAGCTATTTTGTTTGACGTGCCTTCTGATCCTCTTGGTTGCTACACTTAACTTTCTCAAGCTCTCATATCGGAAAAAGCAAAAAGCTTGATTAATTGTTGCAGATTTACTTGTTCTATAATGGGTTCTTACACTAATTTGATCATTGGGTTTGTCATAAAAAGAATAAGTAGCATAAAAAGAATCTGAAGACTTTGACGTTGTTGTTGCAACACGATAAACACTTTTTACATTTCTTTGAATACTGCAGATTTTTGTAAGTACTGTCTTTACAAAATGCGCTGTCAGTTCTTTATTTTTAATGTTTCTCCTGACTTTAATTCCGTCTATGATCGTTCACTCCCCTACTTCGATAAAAGAAGCTCATTCGTTATAGGTGACCTATCGAGTGATTACGCATTAACTATAGTTGGTTTTATTTGATTGTTCAACCTTTTGTCACACATTACCATTGTTTTAGTGGAATCTATATCATCTGTAATATCGTTCATTAAATGGCACGTTCACACACTTTTAATAAGTGCTTATAGATATCCACCTTGCTTACTACTCGTAAATTGATTTATCATATCTTGTTTTTTTATTAACCTTCAGGATATTATTTTATTATTTTACAATTCCATGATAAAATACCAATAGACTTTTAGTATGGGGGATAATATTAAATGAGAAAACAACGAAAACGAACGTCGGACGCCCCGACAAGAATTGATCGTCATCAAAAACGAAAACGAAATTATACACCTTTACTCGTTATTTTAGCCTTTTTACTTTTAGGAGGCGTGGCTTATGGGACTAAGATTTACGTTGATGCTAAATCAGCCGTCGATAATTCTTACAAAGAATTAAAACAAACCAAAAATACGATTACTAAAGACGGTAAGGAAATTGCTGTAAAACCGATTGATGGCGTTATTTCATTACTAGTAATGGGGCTAGATGATGATTCTATTCGACAATTAGGAAGTGCACGAACGGATGCCCTTCTGTACTTAACCATTGATACAAAAAAACATGCTATTAATATGGTAAGTATTCCAAGAGATACTTATACTGATATTTTTTCAGACGATTTTTACGGAAAAGACAAAATAAATGCCGCCTACACCTATGGCCAAGAAGAAGCCTCTATTGACGCTGTTGAGAACTTATTAAATGTGCCTATTAACCACTATATTTCCTTTAATTTTCAATCCTTTTTAGGTATTGTTGATGCTCTAGGAGGCATCGACGTGGAGGTACCGATTACGTTTACGGATACGAATACCGAAGGGAATGGCGAAGTCACTCTGAAAGAGGGTAAGCAACATTTAAACGGTGAACAAGCTTTAGCTCTGGCACGTACACGTCATTCAGATAACGATATCAAGCGCGGTGAGCGTCAACAATTGGTGATTAAAGCGATTGCTGACAAAGCCACTAGCGTTGGCTCACTTAGCAAATACTCAGAAATAATTAAGGCTGTTGGCAAGAATATGCAAACCAACCTTTCCTTTGATGAAATGCTTTCCCTAGCTCAATCTGGCATCAAAGAATCCTACTCTTTTAATTCCTACTTGTTTGACTGGCAATCCTTCGATTTAGATGGTGCTAGTATGGTTGAATTATTCCCTGACAGTGTGGAATATATTAGTCATCGATTCCGAGTCGGTTTAGGATTAGATACAGAAGATGAACGAGATAGCTTAGATTATCAATTCCAAACCAATGGCATTGGCTATTTCCAAGGAAATTAAAAAAGTGAGGCAGTCCCATAAAGGGTTGCCTCACTTTTTTTACGTTAACTCGATACCCAATCCTGCCGCAATCCTAGCTCCATAATCCGGATCTGCTTTTAAGAAATGAGCGATTTGACGTTTCTTTATCGCCTCATCTGCAACTGGCATCATATGGCCCACAATGTTTGCCACCAAACGTGCTTTTTCATCCTCAGGAAGCAATCGGTATAAATCGCCTGCTTGAGTGTAATGGTCGTTGTCATTATAAGCAACCGAATCAGCCATACCGGAGATTTCAAAACTTGCTTGCTTGTTAACAGGTGTCTCCGTAGGCCCTCCCAGGCTGTTTGGTTCATAATAAACTGAGCTGCCACCATTACTATCGGAACGCATCGCGCCATCACGATGATAATTATTAACCTCATTTTTTGGACGATTAATCGGCAATAAATGACTATTGGTGCCTACCCGGTGACGATGTGCATCACCGTAAGCAAACAGACGGCCTTGCAATAATTTATCAGGAGAAAAATCAATCCCTGGTACAATATTCCCTGGCGTAAAAGTCACTTGCTCAACTTCCGAAAAATAATTATTAGGATTACGATTAAGAACCATCCGACCAACTTCAATCAGTGGATAATCTTTTTGTGACCATACTTTAGTTACATCAAAAGGATTAAAACGATACTTATCCGCGTCTTCTAAAGGCATAATCTGTACCTTTAAGGTCCACGCCGGATAATTGCCCTCCTCAATTGAATTAAACAAATCTTCCGTATGATGATCCGGATTACTGCCATCAATCTCCTGAGCAACTTCAGAAGTTAGATTTTGAATGCCTTGTTCCGTTTTAAAGTGATATTTCACCCAGACACTTTCTCCTTCAGCATTGGTCCATTTAAATGTGTGACTGCCAAACCCGTGCATATGACGCAATGTTGCAGGTATACCACGGTCGGACATTAAAATAGTCACTTGGTGCAGGGACTCTGGTGACAAGGACCAAAAATCCCAAATTGCACGATGATTTTTCAAATGAGTTTGAGGATCACGTTTTTGGGTGTGGATAAAATCAGGAAACTTAATCGCATCTCTGATGAAGAAAATCGGCGTATTATTACCAACTAAATCATAATTCCCTTCTTCTGTATAAAACTTCACTGCAAAGCCTCGCGGATCACGCAGTGTATCAGAGGAACCACTTTCTCCTGCCACAGTCGAAAAACGAGCAAACAAATCCGTCTTTTTGCCCACTTCTGAAAGAAAATCAGCTTTTGTATAACGACTCAAATCCTTGGTCACTTCAAAATAACCATGAGCTCCGGCCCCTTTGGCATGAACCACTCGCTCAGGCACACGTTCTCTGTTAAAATGTGCTAATTTCTCTAACAAAGCCACATCTTGGATCAGTACTGGACCTCTATTACCAGCCGTCATTGAGTTCTGATTATCACCAATCGGCGCCCCAGCATCCGTTGTTAGATTATTTTTCGTATTATCTAAATTCATTGTCAAAAGATATCACCTCGTCGTTTATTCTATATTACTCAAATTATTAAATAATAATAGTTATAAATAGGATATCTAATGGACGTTTTAAAATCAAGCTATATGCCTACCTACATATCATCCCCTGACCTCTCCTTCAAATAAAAGAGATTCCCTGCAGTGTTTGACTGTCATCACTTTGCGAGCAAGCGGCTGCACGATAACCAGTTCGATAAATAAAACAATGGCAAAATTTCGCGGCCATGCTGTTAAAAACCGCCCAAATCCCCCCCTCTCAATCAAAAAACCATGCCCAATAAAATCGCCGATAAGCGTCATACTAAAGGACATCCCAATCACTGTAAACAAGACAGTAAACAAAATAATGGCATTAAAACTATCTTCTTTATCCGTAAATTTTCCAACTAACTTTTGAACAGGACGGTGCATAACAACATTTTCCAACAATAACGCAATAATGAAAAATAAAGGAAATGCCTTTGCAACAGTGATAACTAATTCTAGATTGACTGTTTTAAGTTGCAAATAAATATTAAAAGAAGCCATCAAAAAGGCGGTGATACCACATATTATCACCCCGTATAATAGGCCTTCTTTGTTTGTTTGTGGTAAACGTTTCTCTCGCTTCATCGTCATTCTCCATTCTTTTTATCAGTGAACACAAAAAGACGCAGGTTCCCATCTATCTCAGATGGTTCCTACGTCAACTTGTAATCTGCACTGTTTTGTTAGTGTAACAAAAAACTAAGACCTCGTCCAGATGAAAATTTAATCATATGTTATAGAACAGGATTTAAATAAAATAGAGTAACTTTTTTGACTGTTTTGTGGTAAAATAATGAGAATACAATTAGAATGAGGTGCATGACGTATCAGTAAGACAATAGTTCCTAACAATTACCAATCAGCTTTAAATGTGTATGATACACAAACAGCCATTGGCTTTATTAAAAGATGTTTTGAAGAGGCCATGACAGGGAGTTTAAAACTTAAGCGAGTTTCGGCCCCTCTCTTCGTTAATCAGCAATCTGGTTTAAACGATAACTTGAGCGGTGTCGAGCGACCTGTCCAATTTGATGTTCCATCATTAAATGACAACGGTGAAGTCGTTCATTCTTTAGCCAAGTGGAAACGTTTGGCACTTAAACAGTATGATTTCCATGCTGGCAACGGCTTATACGCTGATATGAATGCCATTCGTCGTGATGAAGTACTGGATAACTTGCATTCGATATACGTGGATCAATGGGATTGGGAACGTGTCATCACCAGAGAACAACGTACGCTTGATTATTTAAAACAAGTAGTCCAAGGTCTTGTGAATGCGATGGCTGAGACAGCTAGTCGTCTTCACACGAAATACCCAAGTGTTGATGTCAAAATCGATACCACTATTTCTTTTATTACCAGTCAAGAGTTGGCTGATTTGTTTCCAGGTTTGGATTCAAAAGAACGTGAGCACGCCTATGTTAAAAATCATCCGACTACCTTTATCTTGCAAATTGGGGATGTCCTTCTGAGCGGCGAACCTCATGACAACCGAGCTCCGGACTACGATGACTGGTCACTTAATGGTGACTTACTGTTCTGGCATGAACCCTTGAATTGTGCCATGGAACTCTCTAGTATGGGAATTCGAGTGGATGACGAGGCGCTTCTTGCACAATTGGAAAAAGCCAACGCAAGTGATCGAATGGCTTTTGACTTCCATAAACAAGTGGCCAATAACGAATTGCCCTTAACCATCGGCGGTGGCATTGGCCAGAGTCGGATGTGCATGCTATTACTCGGAAAAGCCCATATTGGCGAAGTTCAAGTCTCACTGTGGGATCAAGAAACTGTTGAAGCCTGCCAGGACAAAATTTTCTTATTATAACCATTAAAAATCGTCTCGATTCCTACTGGAATTAAGGCGTTTTTTAGTTTTTCTCATAAAGATATAGAACATTAATGACCTCCAGTTATCACTAATTGTTAATTTGAATTCATTTCCAAAATACCCCTTATATTGAAAACTTCATAGATGTATGAAAAAGTTGATTATCATTAGCACATACTATTAGGTATGATAAACATATAAAGGACGAATTCGTCCGCCATAAGACAATGTGTCCCAGTATGTATAATTATAGAAAAAGGTAGGTGGAGATTTTATGGAAAAAGAACTCACTGATTCAATTTACAATAAAGTATACGAGTACCGTGTGTTAAAGAGAATGTCTCAAAAAGATTTGGCAGAAGCCATTGGTGTCAGTCGCCAAACAATCTTTCTCTTGGAAAAAAAAACTCAGGCTCCTTCCCTCTTAATGGCTTTTCGCTTAGCCACATACTTCAATGTGGATGTTAGCGACATGTTCCGCTACGAGAAAAAAGGATAAGTTAATCTTGAGGCATCCGACTGATAGTCGCAAAATCTCAAAAAAGGAGGAAAAGGACACTTGCCCTTTCCTCCTTTTTCCGCAATACTTTTTGGAAATCTTTGTCACCAAGCAAGAAATTGTTTGCTTAATGACAGAGATTTCTAAATGATGGGACGTCATGTCATTCAAGACTCTGCCAAAGCGGATGATATTTTTTTTAATAAACTTTTCCAATCGTCTGCAATAGGAATTGTTTGAAAGAGTAAATAATCACTTTTCAAAACATAATCATTGATATACTCAGAATAATTAGTCACGATGATATCCACGCCAATAGCTTCAATAATATCTTCGTTCAAAGAAATTGAATCCAGAAAAAACAATTCATGAGTCCCTGCTAATAATTGATTGGCATAGGCCTTGGTTTGCAAACAAACATAGTGATTGCCTTCTAACAAAAAAGCAATTTTCAATGGGGGGCGTTTATAACTTGCCTCAATAGCTGTCATGAAAAGAGTCAAATTGGCAGCCACATCCTTAATAATCGACTCACTGAATAACTGTCGGGATAATGGGTGTTCTTGCAGAAAATTGACATTTTTATTAAACATTTCAGATTGTGAAGAATCCATAAATTGAGTGCAGTCTATGAGATTTCTAACATGTAGCTCGGTCAGTTGGATTTCTAAATAACAGCAGGTGAAGAACGAATGAACCAATGCTTCGACACCGTTAACACCATAATCAGTACATTGCTTTATGTAGTCCTCAGCGATTCTCTGAACTAACTTATTAGAATAGCGATTAACAAACTCCGCTTCACTTTCTACAGAGTCGATGTTTCGATTGGTAATCAAAAATAATTTGATATACAATAATTCCTCATCTGATAAAAATTCGCCCGTTTTCTCCAAAATAATTTCTTTAAGCGTATTTAAATCAAAATTCTCATGATGCTTTAACAGTTCCCCCTTCAATATTTCAGGTATTTGAATGTGATTGCCTCCTTGAGACCGTTCAATACTAATGAGTAAAATGTAACAAAACATTGAAAACTGAATGGCTAAATGAGTTTCCAATTTATAAATCTTTGAAAACTCCAAAACAATCTCTTGAATCATAATATTAGGCGTCACTGTGTGAGGAGTGGCATCTGCCTCATAAAAAAATGAAAGAAAAAACTTTCTGATATTTTGCTCACTTCCTTTAAATGCGACAGGAGAATACTCGATCTCAAACTGATAGGCATTGACAATCTTTTCTAATTTCTTTAAATTTCGTAAAATTGTGCTTTCAGATTTATGTAAATGGTCAGACCACTCTCCAACTGATAACAACTCATTATTAAAGATGGCTGTAATAATAACAAATAGCGGTTCCAAATCAAGTAATTTTTTTTTCTTGCGAATATACTCTTCCGAATGAATTTCGAAAAAACTATACCCCATGTTAGTGACATCAATTCGAACAGACTCACCAAAATAATTTCTAATATTCGAAATATCACTAATGATAGTTCTTGTTGTTGACGAAACAGCTTTAGCTAAATCTTTGGTGGACACTGTTCGCTCTCGCTCTAGTTCTATAAGTAATTGAAACCAGCGCTTGTTTACTTTATCCGTTAATAATTGTCGATGAAAATACTGCATCCGTTTCCTCCTCAATTGTTCAATCTGCCAAACTCCTAGTTAATGAAAATAAATCAGTTTAAAAACACCATAAATTAAGAACAGTACTTTAGGGACTGTCAGAATCATTGAAAGACTGAATATCGCAGCAAGTTGATGTTGATTGTTCACCAATAGAATTATCATTAGTAGCGCGCATACAGCTCCCAATACATAACAACTTAGACAGGTTAGTTCAGCGAGCTTCTCATGTTTGTCAGATGACTCCACCGCATAATTACCTTCTATTTGCTGGATTAATTTACCTGACTTAAACTTACGACCCGCCCAAACTAAACTGAAGCTTAATAAACTTAACAAGCTAATCGATATCAACAATGATCCCACTCCTTTAACTATAATGGTCCGACCTTCAATGCTTTGTACCTCTCTTGTACTTAGCAATTGATGTGAAC
>NZ_CAUQJB010000056.1:0-16917 GCF_963518325.1 uncultured Vagococcus sp.
CATCACGGTAACTTAAGTTATACCGTAGATAGTAGCCTACGGCTACCATGATAATGTCTTGTTTGAATTGTTTGCCTTTAAAATGGGTCGTGAATGTTCTTTTGGTCTGTTGTTTCTTTCTATTTTACAGTAAATGGACGCCTAGATGAAATTTTGCAACAGAACCTTCAGTACTCAATCTAGTGTTTAATTGTCGTTTTATAAGACATTTTAAATTGTTTTGAAAGCTAATTAATATGCTATTATATTTTTAATAAAGGCAATTTCCAGAGAGTTAAGAAGTGTTACGAAACTTATTAAATGTTGAAAACTGAAGGGAAGAAGGTCTTCACATGTTGAAAAAAACGATGAGGTACATTAAAAAGAGTAGCTATTTATTTCTAAAATATATTTTTTTTATCATACTTTTCATTACTGTTAATAGTAATGAAGCGAGAGCGACTGACATTAGTTTTTCAAGTTCGGGAGACAGTGAAGAGATTACCTTCTCAGAAGCTCTTATAAGTGCGGAGCAGGACCGGCGACAAGTTCCTGATTCAGAGAACACTTTAGCTTATGTAGAGAACACAGCATTTATAGATTTTTCAATAGAAGATAATTTGGAAATGATACAAGATAGTGCAGCAATTGGAACACCATTCTTTATGAACCTAACTTTTACTATAAAAAAAGAATCATTGCCTCTTTTGGAAGGAAAACATATCTACTATGATTTTCCGAATAAATATTTTGAAATGTTACCCAATAAAGAAATACCAGTTATGTCCAATGGAGTTGAAATAGGGAAGACTGGGCGAGCAAGCAGCGGTGATCAGTTCGTGGAATTATTTATTAATTCAGGGATATCAGCTAGCCTTGCAGGTGGGAATGAAATTATTTTTACAATAAGTCCAGTACTCAGGCCAAAAGAATCTTTGGCTTTTACTGAAAATGATAAAGAGACGTCCCTTAAATTTGTAACACCAATAAGTGAATTCCTTTTTACTATTCTTCCACACAATTCAGGGATTTATCAATGGACAGAACCTTACAAAGATGATGGTACTTGGTTCGATAGAAGCAGAAATCTAAATAGGAACCCTCTAGATGCTTATTGGGAAGAAGATATTGGATTTTGGTTCCCTTATCTTCATATTCAAGTAAATCCGGGCGAATTAAGAAGAAAATTCCCCGATTATAAAGGAGATTTTAATGCAAATAATGGTCGATTGTACTTTTACTATTTTTGGGGTAAAACAGCGCCGAATGGATTGTACTACAATGACTTGATTGCTCTTTGTATAGATTTATTTCATAGCTTAGTATCAAATAATGGCGGGAAATATGATGAATTAGACCAGTACATGACGGATGAAGGCGCACGAGATGTGGTTTATGCCATGCATGCAGGTGCTATGTTAGCAGCAGAGTACGGAGATAATGTTGGACCCGGAATACAAGTTTCTTCTAAAAAATTAAATACAGAAGTCCCTTTGTCATTTTTAGGTACGAGAGATCAAGAATACAATCAGAGGCGCTATCTAGTTGCTGCGCAATTAGCAACATGGATTATAAGTACGTCTACTAATCTTGATGAAGGGTATCGTTTAGATTTAGATTTATCTGATTTTGAGGTGAATATGTCAAAAGACCCTAAAGGACCTAAACAAGTTGTTGACTTGGAACCACAAATTGAAGAAATCGTTCTTTATATGGATGGGTTTAAGGATACTACATTTCTTGATGAGCAAAAAGAGCCCTTAAAAATTGGAATTGGAGAAACGGTTACTCTATTTGAAATTCCAGAAGAGCAACAGATATTCGATTATTATATTGATATAGAAAATTCTAAAGGGTTGGAGAACTTGGATTTTATAGGAGCGGATCATGATACAGGTCAAGTAAAAGAAAAGTTACAGGTAAAGGCACTCAATAGTATTGCGAAAAATGATGTGAGGATTATTCTGAAAAAGGATTTTCCTGGTTTGTTAGGAACAAATAACGGACCAACCGCGTTATCTTCGGATAAAAATCAGGCGAAAGCTTTATACTCGATGCCTGAAGAATATAAAATGTCGGTGGATTATTCAGTTTATACGACTCCTAAAGAAATAATGCTAACTAAAACGGATAGAGATACAGGAGAACCGATAGAGGGAGTAGAGTTTACGCTTCAATATCTGAGTCGTAATCGAAACTTGTGGGTACAAGAGTATTATGAAGGTAAAGATATAAAACTTGTAACAGATGCTATGGGTCAAATCATTATCAATGAAAATACACATCCAGGACTTATAAGTATGATGCTAAGTGATTATAATAATGAGTCTAATGTTACTACTGGTTATCGATTCAGGGAGTCCAAAGTACCAGATGGCTATGTAGACCCGGAATATCCCATTGGATCAAACGGTCAAGAGCCTAAAGGTGATCCCGGAGATAAATTTTCCGTAGTAGTGGATATGGAAAAATTAGAAAAAAATGAGACGCAAACATTAAATTTACAAATGGAAAATGACAAAATAGAAGAAATAGAAAAAGAAATTGAATTAAAAAAACTAGATAAGGAAACCGGAAAACCATTGGCTGGTGTTGACTTTGTCATTCAATCAGAACGCGATAATGGAAAATGGGACTCGGAGTATAAAGTTCTTGGTACGAAAGAAAAAGTTTTTACTACGGATAAGTCAGGAAAAATTATCATCAATGAGGAGACCTATCCTGGTTTAATCGCTCAATTGATTAATGATTATCAGAATGATGCCAAGATTAAAGGCTTTAGATTTAGAGAAAAACGCGCACCCAAAGGGTATAAAGACCCAGAATTTACTACAGGGAAAGAAAAACCTGGAGATCCAGGAGATAAATTTTCTGAGGTTATCGATATGAAATCTCTAGAAAAACAAAAATCTGTCACATTAAGTTTAACTTTGGAAAATGAAAAACTGGATAAAGAGATTATCGTCGAGAAAATTGACAAAAAAACAAAGCAATCTTTAGCAGGTGTTGAGTTTGTGATCCAATCGCATCTGACTACTGGAAAATGGGATTCTGAGTATAAAGTACTCGGTACAAAGGAAAAAGTCTTTATTACGGATAAGTCTGGAAAAATAATCATTAATGAGCAGACCTATCCGGGTCTAATCAATCAATTGATTGATGATTATCAGAATGACGCTAAAATTACAGACTTTAGATTTAGAGAGAAAAGCGCACCAAAAGGGTACAATGATCCGAAATTTATTTCTGGAAAAGAAAATCCAGGAAATCCAGGTGATAAGTTTTCTAAAGAAATAGATCTGGATCAATTTATTGATGGTAACAGGGAGACATTAACACTTGAATTAGCTAATGAAAAACTTGAATATGAATTAGAAATTACCAAAGTTGATGACGATGGAAACAAACTCCAAGGGGCTGAATTCACCTTAACCTCTGATAATAAAGAGTTAGCACCAATTGTTTCAAAAGGTAAAAAAGGTATTTTCCAATTTAACCCTCTATATGCGGATGTTACTTACACTTTAACGGAAACAAAAGCACCAGATAGTTATTTGCTAAAAACTTCTCCGTATAAAATTCAATTAACATCGAATGGGGAAATGATTGTTTTACTTGATGGGAATAGGTTGGTAGAAGGTAAAGATTATAGTTGGAATGCGGAAACGCTATCTTTATCTTTTGAAGTAATAAACAAAAAAACTGAAATGCCAGTTACTGGTGGAATAGGTACCTTCGTTTATTTCATCATTGGATTAGTGTTAATAGGTGTGGCGTATCATATGTATGGCGTACCTAAAAAAATAAAAGGAGATGATTTTTAATGAAGAATGAAAATGGAAATAAGGGGTTACATTCCTTAGTTATTATGATAATAGCTTTACTATCAATTGTGACCGTAAATAGTTTGAAAGCAGAAGCAAAGGAGACCAATATACAAGATACAGGGTCATTAACCATTCATAAATTGTTAAATCCTAACTATCTGCCTGGAGAAGCTGTTGGAGAAAATGAAGAATTTAAAGGAGACGGAACTAACTCAGGCTCTAATGCAAACGGTGGAAACAACATTACGGGAAAACCGTTAAAAGATGTAGAGTTTACAATTGTTGGTCCATTGACCGACGCACAAATTGCTGCATTAGAAGGAACAAATGGTTATATCACAACAGGAGAAGCAATTAAGTTTATCAATACTGCTCCCGCAGGAACGACTAAATATTCCCAAAAAACTGGTATTGACGGAACTGCTAAATTTACAAAGTTACCTGTTAATACAAAAAAATTAAACGAAAACCGTTGGTTGGTTGTAGAAACAGATACCCCTGATCATGTTGATGGAACAGCGTTACCAGTGATTGTCAATGTACCTGTTCCGACGATTGAAAGCGAACAAAATGCCTATAATTATGATGTCCATTTATTTATGAAGAATTATGTATCTGATGAACCGGAAATAGAAAAAGAAATTGATAAACCGACTCATAGTACTGGAGATCGTGTTTTATACGAACTAAAAATAAATAATTTACCAGATGATATTGGAACTTTTGAAAGACTAGAAGTTTATGATGCATTAGATAAACGTTTGAGTTTAATTGGTAAAACCCCATATACAGAATCAATTGGTGAAGTAACTTTAAAAGCTGAGAATGGCACAGTTAAAAAGACTTTTAAATCGTTTATTACTGATAAAGAAAATCTGAATGCCAGTAATATAGCAGCAGGAAATGATTTAATTATACGTACAGGTAAAGCAAAAGAAAAAGGCAAAGGTCAATATATTTATTGGAGCTTTACGAAAGAAGGGATAGCAAAACTTGTAGATTCTGAAAATGGTGATTACATTGAGTTGCCTTTTGAAGCAATCGTTAACGATAAAGCAACTAACCAAGAAGCAATCCTTAACCAAGGGGAATTAGGATTCGAAAATGATTGGGGATATGGAACGAAACCAACAGATCCAGTAACACCTGATACACCAGTAGAACCAGGAACTCCAATTCCAGTTCCACAGAAACCATCAGAAATTGTCAGCACAATCTACGGTAAGAAAAATTTTATTAAGACAGATGCAGACTCAGATAAAGTCTTGCCAGAAGCAGAGTTTATTGTAAAAGATGTCCCAGTTAAGGATGTTAATACATTTGATGCTAAGGGGAATAAACTTGTGTTGCCTGCTGGTGTCGAGATATATGCAGTTATTGAAAAAGGTCGTGTGGTTCGATGGACTGCTGATAAAGCAGAGGCAACACCGATTGTTTCTGGAACGAATGGCAAATTCGCTGTTGATGGATTAGCCTATACCAACGAAGTGAATTATAGTAAACAATATATCTTTAAAGTAATGACACCATTGACAACTCTCAATGACGACGGTGAAGTAGTAGTGTATCAACCAGAAAAAAGTGTTGTAAAAGAATACACGACGGTAGCAGCAAAGGTTAGAACAGCTGCTACGACTGCTGGCGAAATAAATGCAGAAATTCAGTCTATCCTTGATAAGAACAATGATTGGGTATTTTATAAAGAGTCAGAAACTAATCCAGCACAAATTGACTATCTAGGAGCAGTAATTCACGACTATGCATTAGAAGAAACGAAAGCGCCACAAGGTTATGTGCCACTACCTACAGATATTAAATTTATTGTACCTGGGGTTGAGACTGGAAAAGATGAAAATGGTCGCCCAGTGTATGATACTACAGAAGTTGCAATTCCCAATAAAAAATTACCTGGCATGCCTATTACAGGTGGTGTTGGCACAATTATTTTCTTAATTGTTGGGGTCGTCTTTATCGGATTCTCTTACTATCTACGCCGTTCTAAAACAGTTTAAAAATTAAAAATAAATTAGAGGGAAGGTAATGAGTTAAGAGAGTCTTTTAATACTCATTACCTTCTTTCATACTATTAAGTATTAATTATTTTAATCAACTTAGAGAGAGTAATGTTGGTCATTAAATTTATGGTTATATAATAGATGAATTCAGAAAAAATAAGGGTGAATGTAAGTGAGTAAACAAACAAACAAACCTACTGAGACGAAGAATCAAAAAAGAAATAAAAAACAAAATTCGGAGTCACGGAATGCAACAAGAAGAACTCTGTCATACTTACCTTTGTTGTTAGGGATTCTTATTTTTTCATATCCGTTTGTAAGCAATTCTTATTATAAAGTGAAACAAAAACAAGCCAACGATATTTACTTTCAAGAAACGGGAAAAAAGGAACTTAGCAATCAAAATAAAATAAAAAAAGAGTACGAGCAATATAATAAAAACCTTGCCGAACAAAATTATCAAGATCTGAGTATGCCGTTTTCAAAGGCGCAGAGGGATAACACATTAAATGATAAAAATAAAGAATTAGGAGAAGTCCTTGCAGTTGTTGAGATACCTAAAATACTAGTTAAATTACCCGTATATAATGGTACAAGTGAAACTCAATTACAAAACGGGATAGGCTTATTAAATAATACGTCACTGCCTATCGGAGGTACAGGTACCCACTCTGTTATGACAGGTCATAGGGGACTTCCATCAGCGAAATTATTTACAGATTTACCTAAATTAGAGTTGAAGGATCAATTTTATATTCATATTCAAAATGAGACTCATGCCTATGAAATTGATCAGATTAAAGTAGTTGAGCCCACACAAATGGAGGAGTTACAAATTGTGAATGATCAAGATTACGTCACACTGCTGACCTGTACACCCTACATGATTAATACTCATCGACTATTAGTTAGAGGACATCGTGTTCCTTATAAGGAGGAACGGAGAGTCTCAGATTTAAAAGCAGCAAATAAACATTATTGGTTGGAAATTTCGCTGTTTATTGTGGGTGCGGGAGCGACTGTTCTTTTTATTACCTGGAGAATAAAAAAGAAACACTCGAAGCTCTAAAATGTAAAAAGAAAAGAAATGAGAGTAGATAAGTAGGTGATCAAAATGAAAAAGGAGAATAAATCGCGGAAGTTACTGTCTCTATTTCTTAACATATTAGGGCTAATGCTCGTTTTATGGATTCCTTACATAGGAATCGTAAAACATATTAGCCAAGAAAAAGAACTGAATAAATTAGTACAGGATAGTCATTCACCAGTTTCTGAATTAAAACACTTAGATGATTACTTGGAAAATAGGGATGAAAACCAATTGAATGTGTTTGATCCATTTCTTAACAATCGGTCTGAGGAAGGAAATTACTCAGGTGCAGTTGGTGTGATAGTTATTCCAGAAATAGAGCTTCGTTTACCCATCTACGTAGGAGCGAGTGATGATAATCTATCAAAAGGTGGTGCCTTCGTGAATGGCACTGACTTACCTTTAAAAGGACCTGGGACACATTCTGTTCTGGCGGGGCATCGTGGGTGGTATGGCAGCAACTATTTTTTAAATATTAATAGACTGAAACCAGGTGACGTGATTTATTTATCCTATTTAGGAGAAACAGGTTATTATGTCGTGACAGATAGTGAGTTAATCAGGCCTTGGGAGATGGATCGTTTGTTAGAAAAGAAAGACGCTGAATGCTTAACGCTTTTGACCTGTCATCCGATTCTTTCAAATGAACAACGATTATTAGTTAATAGCAGATTATTGAATGAAGAGGAAGTAAACGCGTTAGTTGGTAAAAATTCGCCTTCAATACTTACAGAACGTCTACCCAAGAATCTGAAAAATCAAACGGATAATTCTTCAGAAGAAACGAGACAAGATCAACTGGTTAAAAAGAATCAATTTGTCAAAAAAGAAACAAAGCTATCAAATGCTTTTTATCAAATGAGTTTATATGAATATTGGTTCTACTGGATCATCTTAGGCTGTGGTATGTCAGTTCTTATCTATGATTTTGTTAAAATATTTAGAATGATTGTTGCTTATACTATTTTTAAATAAAATGATATCCACATTCGATTCTCATATAGTAAGACTAAAAGTGCCAAGACAGAGATATAAATGAGCCAATTTCATAATTCGCTTTTTTAAAAAGCAAACACTCATCTAATTTTAAATAATCAATTTTAAAATGACACGACTGTTTCTTTTTTAGCTAATAACTGTACGCAAAACGTTTTTAAATTGTAGGCCAATTGGATTAATTGGTGTTCGACTACCACTCGTGTGCCGGTAAAATAGGTCGTACTATTGAGTCCATAATTGTCTTTAAGATAGGCATTAACACGCTCGACCGACGTTCGTTCTTTATATTGTTTCCGCCACGCTCGTGTTCCTCGGGCGGGGTGTGAATAATTACGAACGTTGTTAGATTGTTTGATTTTGATGGCTTTTTGACAGAGTCCCTCATTTTTTAAAGGGCAATCACGACAATGGATTTCGGGCTTTCTAAATTTTAACGCACCATAACGCTTATCAAAACTATCATATCGGTAGCTATATTCTAACAGACAGGTTGGTGCATAAAAGCGATCGATCTCTCCCTCATTTTTAGGAACACGTTTTAAATCAATGATCGGCTCAAGTTGTCACTCATGGGCTTTTTCATAGATGGCTTGGGAATCATAGCCCTTGTCCATTAAAACAAAGGCATCTTCAACGCCTAAATCAGCTACTTTCATCATTAAAGGAATCACGACACTGACATCTGCCACAAAAGCAGACGTTGTGATGCCAGCTAAGATATATTGGCTATGGGCCGTGACGGCATAATGGTTCTTATAGCCAAACCAATAATTATGTTTGCCTTGACTGTTTGCTTTCACACCCCACGAAGGATAAATCGGTAATTCTTGACAGAGCTCTTTGGTTGTCATTTCTTTTTGAACAGTTGTGGATGAGACCTTTTCATTCTCTGTTTTTTTAGGCTTGGAATGAGCGTCAACAGCCGTTGCATCGATGGCAACGTCTTCTGTATAAATGTGAAATTCTTGATTGATTTTAGACAGTAACTCGTCATTTAATTGAGCTAAAACCGCTGGGTTGTCGCTTAACGTTTTCATAATCCGACAGAAACTTGCTTCTGAAGGCACCCGTTCAGAATAAAGAAAGCCTAAACTTAGTTTGAAGGCGACATCTTCGTTTAATCGTTGAACAAGGGCTTTAATCGATGGAATCCCCTCAATATAGCGGGTAATCATCGCTCTAATAGCTGCCTCATAGTTGAGAGAAATGGGCGCACCGACACGGGTTTCTTTTTGAAAGAGTGCCATCATTGGATAAAACTCGATGGGGAGAAAATATGGGCATGTCGTTCTTTAACATCAAGTTGCATTAAAACTTCTAGGTCAATGAAGGTCGGTTGTTGTATAATGGTCATAAGGGAACACTCCTTTTTGATTATGTTTGTGTCGTAACTACATGATATCAAAAATGGGGAGGTTCCCTTTTTTTATTTGATTTTATCCCTTGTGTGACGAGGGCTTTGAATTATTAAATTAGCTCAGTTAGTTTACATAAGACATATTAAGAAGAACAAAATAATCTTTCGAAGAGTGAAATGCGAGTCAGCATTGATATTCCCATATTTTTAGATAGCAGTATTTTCAAAATTGAGGAAATCATCGAGAAGGTCAGTGATGAACAATTACCTAAACACCCAGAAGTTAAGCAGAAACCAACTATTCAGGGCCTAACCCATGCACCAGACGGTAACTTCTATTATCGGGTGACCTTGCATACGCGAAATGCCAACCAAACAACAATCAGAGCGGCTTTTTATAAGTATTATATTACAGCCTTAATTTCTCAGGGAGTTGCCTTACCAGATACCCGCTGGTCGATGAATCAACGAAGGGAGTAAGGAAGTTCTGACTGAATGGCTGATAAAAAGGGTGTTGATGACCTCATCAACACCCTTTAAACTAACTTTCCCGTCGATAATGATCGAGAGCTGAAAGCTCTTGTTCGATTCGGTCACGTTTGATTTGTAGATAATCGGGTAAATATAAGGGAACCTCATCAATATCATCTGCTGAGCATGGTTCAGGGACTTTTTTTATTTTTGAAGCCACTTCAAATAAAAGTCCATTAGGTTCTCTGAAATAGATGGCATCAAAAAATTCGCGTGGATGTAGTCCAGAATTGGGGAAATTTTTGTCGATTATTTTTTCATTTATCGCAAGTAAGTCTGAATAATCTTCAGCGTAGAGGGCTAAATGATGGATTCCGCCAATCCCTTGGTCTTCTAATGGGGCAATATGGTCTTCAATTAAATGAATTTCATGTTGGAACTCACTGTTAGGGTTTTTTAAGAGGGTCACTGGAAAAATCGTGTCTTCTAAAAAGGCTGAACGTTCGAAAGCAAACCATTCAACTAAGATCTTTTCAGTCGCTTTAGGATAACGGACACGCAGGTGAACCGAGTGAATCCCGATAATAGCATGTTCTAGAGGCACCTCACTTTCCCGATTGGGATAAAAAGTGCCTTCAGATTGCGACGCAAGAGATAAACCAAGTGGCATACCGTCAGGATCTTCGAAACGAATAATTTTGCTATGACCATAATTTTCAATCCCACAGTGTTCGACCTGATTGTCATCAAATCGCTGTAACCAATAGTGTAATGCCTCTTCTGAGGTAACCGAAAAGACAGCTCGATCGATAGCATTAGTGCCAAAAGTATTCTTTTTGAACGTGTTGATTTGAAAGACGGTAAATTCTGTACCAGGTCGTCCTTGTTCATCGGCAAAAAACAAATGATACATGGTATGATCGTCTTGGTTAACGGTCTTCATAAGTAGTTTCAATCCTAGTAGGTTGTGATAGAATTGAAATGATACATGAATATCAGCAACAAGGGATGAGACATGGTGGATACCTAAACATTTCATTTTATGATCATTCCTTTTATTAAATTTGGGAGGTGCATGATGCAACATTTTATGTCTGAAAAAAGCCCAGACGAATTGTTTGTCTTATTACATGGTACAGGAGGAAACGAGTTTAGTCTACTTTTTTTAACGGGGGAATTGAACCCGAAAGCTAGCCTCATTAGTTTTATTGGCAATCATTTGACTGGCGAGCAAAGACGGTATTTTCCGTTACCAACTAATGGTCAATTAGACCAGCCAAGTTTTAATGTGGCAGTCGATGATTTTTTAGAAGAATGGGACAAATTAGAGCTGGATTATCCACAAATTACCTTTATTGGCTATTCTAATGGGGCCAATTTATTACAGGGAATTCTACAAAAACGACCAAACATTGCCCAGCGTGTCGTCTTGTTACACCCTCAAGAATTTCAGTTAGAGTTTGAAAATGAAATCGGGAACTGCCAAGTCCTTTTGACCACTGGTGCAAACGATCCATTGGTGATACCAGGTGACGCTATGGCACTTAGTAAGCGCCTGAGAGAGAGGTTTAAAGAAGTCGAACTGATAATTACTGATGGTGAGCATGGTGTCACCGATGAAGAAATTTTCAAAGTCCGTCAATGGTATCAAGGGAAAATAAACCCAGTTATTGAGTAAAGAAAATAGGCGACTTAGGAAAGGGAGACGAAGGGAAGTTCCTATGTCTCCCTTTTTATCAAACCACTGTCTGTTGTTGGACTAAAAAAAAGATTAAATCATCTTCTAACTGACGGATTTCATTAGTGGTACTGATAGCAAAATCTGGCGACCTTATAACCTTCACCCTATTGGTTCCCAGCCGAAGGGAGAATAAGCCATTAAACTGCCAGTTTAAAGCGGCTTTGGATGATTAATAGTGCCAGCTTGTGTTATGGCTCTTCACCATTTTTTTTATGTGACGGTTATTTTGTTTGCCTTTTGCCTTGGCCTTAGTTCTCCATCTTCAGGCGCTGAACTGGAAGGGGAGTTAGCCATGGCTTATCCTGAGTCCATACAAGGGTCTGCTGTTGAGCAGATTGTCTTAGGTGACAGGTCCTTTTTGCGAAACTAAAATGTATGAATAAAAAAATTATGAAGACGGTCAGCAAACAAGATCCCCGTTTCCCAGACCCTGATAACACATCAGATATCTCGTTTCTGGAAGAAGCTGAGTTAATTGATTTTGCTGCGTCAGTTTCTAATTAAGACAGAGATAACAATTATCAAAAGAGAGGCCACTAGCGATGGAAACGAAAAAAATGTATCAAACCAGTTATAATTTTATAGAAAAACAAGGTATATTATCGAGTAAACAAGAACAACTGTATGATAAGTTTTTTCTCTTAGAGAATTTAACTGAATTGAACTTAAGGATCCCGAAATATTGCATTGATATTTTACCGGCACCAATGCGCAACCCGATATTTTTTGAAGAATTTGATTATGATAGAAATTCTGGAAACTCATTATGGCGCAGTAATTATCATGATTATTTCATAAAGTTCAGAAAGTTTTTATATACGATTATTGGTTACAGTCAGATAACCTTTGTTGAAACTACTTTCTTTGAAGAGGCGGGGACACCAGCAATTATCCAGATAAATACGAAAGGTGATAAGGCGATTTTGGAAGAAATCATTGTCAATTCTCTTAATGAATATGATAATACCTTAATTTCATTTCCGGAAGAGCAGACGGTTTTAATTTTTTCAGGTTTGTTTATTCAAGTGATAACAACTAACGGTGAGATGCTTGACCGAATGAAACTCATCGCAACCACAAATGGCTTGTATTGCCACTTGATGATTGATAATAGCTCTAATCCTGAGGCGCTGGTTTAATGGGATGGTTTTTATGGTTTAAGACCTCTGACTAGGTTTTAGTAGTTGTCTCTTAATATGGAATAAAACTCAATCTCTTTGAGGCATGAGTTTCTAATCGGTAAATAGTTGGCAATGTAAGGAAAGAAATTCTCTTGAAAAAAGCATTAATCGTATTTGTGATATTAATCGGGTTTATGTTAGTAGCGAATATGAAAGTAAAGGATAAATCTAAAGAGTTGAGTAACGTAACAGTTAAGTATGGCTTTTTTGAGTTAGTCCGAAAGTTAGGATTCTTAAAGCAGCCTTTTCTTGGTTAAATAAACAGACGGCTTGTTCGTTAATAATTTGGTGAAACTTGAAAAAGTTTAGTCGCCAGATTATTGGTGAATAAATAAAAATTGAGGTGAAAGATGATGGATCGATTAGTAACTACTGAGGATTCTCAGCATAAAGATGAATTTTTTTCACTAGTTGAAAGAATCAGAAAACTTGGATATGCGAAAATTTCAGGGAAGTATGCAAAAGTTTCAGATGAAACGGAAGCTATGATTTTACTTGCGATTGAAGAAGTTCTTGCAAAAGAAGAGCAAAAAAAAATCATCGACAGCCCATTTCCACGTTAATGAGAAACGAATTCACATTAACGTGGAACAAATGGAGCTGGGACATCAACTTTTTACAGTATGGACAAAGTCTCAGAGAAGTCAGTGTTGAAAAACTCAATCCGAGTAAATGCGAACGAAATTTTGACCCAGCGTGGTTTAGATTGAAAAGCCAAGTGATCAATTTAAGGTTGGGAAGTTGACTGCTAAAAAGGTGATGGAATGCGTAACTGTAAATGATAGTTTTCATCAGACGAATCAAGACAGTCAAAGCCAATGATTTTTATGTTCGATTGGTCTATATGGGACTTGAACGTGACAAGCTTGCTAAATTATGAATTCCCTATGCTCTCATGATTATGAGAGCTTTTTCTGTTTGCCTAGGATGGGTAAACTCTAACGGGTTCAAGTCCCAAGCACATCCGGTAGTGGAAAATACCTAGCCGAGAGCTAGAATATCCATCCTGAGGTGGAATCTAAAGGAAGTTTAAAGTAAATCTTCCAACGAACAGAAATTACATAAGAGGTAAGATCTGAGGAAAAGGCGGCCAAAGAAGGGACAGTCCCATCACTATAGCAACTATCAAAAGTCTTATGTGGTGGATCGATGGAGAGGAAAAGTTTGTTTTGGACTGGGGAGGGCTCGCCTATCGACTCTGGTTCAATCTAGCATTTTTCTGATTGTCATGATAGCCCCCTCATCTTTTTTCAGTTCTAATTATATTTTTTTCTCATTTTTAAGCCAAGTTATAGTATCCCGTATAGTTTCATCAAAAGGACGCAATTCAAAACCTAGTTCTTGTTTTGCTTTTTGATTAGAAAAATTATTGTTTCTACTTAAATTGTACAGTTCGAATTTAATTGAGTCACGTTTGTCATTAGTTGTCGATTTTGAAGCTAAGTTGGCACCTGCCATTTCTAGCATTTGTTGAGGCGGTAAGATAGTTTCAACAATAGGGGCACCGCTAGATAGGCTAATTAAATCAAACATTTGTCTCATTTCAACGAGCTCATTACTCAGAATGTAACCTTCACCTTTCCGACCTTTTGTCACTGCTTCAATAGTAGCAGTTGCTAAATCGCGAACATCTACAGCATTAAATGTCCCTTCAACTCCTACAGGCATGTCACCTTTACAATAACGAATAATAAAACTAACGAATGGGCCGAAAGAACCGTCGTAAGGGCCTGAAATACCGGATGGATAAATAATGGTAGCATCCAGACCTGTTTCATTAACACTGTTTAACACATGTTGTGTAGCCAATGCTTTTGTCTTAGCATAATAGCCGATAACTTTCTCAGGATAAAAGGATAGGGGTTCTTCAATTATTTGCCCATGGGGTAACTCTAAAATGGCTCCTGTCGAACTAACATAAACTAACTTTTTTACGTTATGCTTAACCGACAAGGCAACAATATGTTTTGTACCAGTCACATTCACATTATAAACTAAAGGATCTTCATTAGGTGACGTAGTAACTAAACTTGCACAATGAATAACAACTAACTCAACACCCTCAGGGACACTAAAGAAGTGTTCTAAACGACTAAGCTCAGTTAAATCTCCATAGCATACTTCTGTTTTTTCTGGAAGATATTGAGCTGCTTTATCACCGGGTAATACTAACGCACGCACACTTTTCCCACGTGTAATTAATTGATGTACAATGTTATTTCCTAGAAAACCAGCTGCTCCTGTTACTAAATATAATGTATTTTTCATAATAATCCTTCTTTCTCCAATTTTATTTGCGACGATATCTTTTCTTAAAACAACCACTGTACTAGTTAATAAATCAAGAGATAGCTAAAATTATACAGAGAATGTTTTTAGCAGTTACAGCAAACACCGATTCGGCCGTAAAGCTAGTAGCAAGAATTCCGACGATCTATGTGACTAAGGACGTTTTTGTATGTTGAATTGTCGAGTCCTTCTAAGTCATCAATAGTATGACTTAGTTCCCCGTATTCGTTACGTTTCGACTTCATTTGAATGCTATAGGATTGACTTATTGTGTAACATATCTTTTGGTGTTGAATATTTTTTTAGTGTTAAACTGTCATAATTAATACTATTGTCTTTTAATAATTGAAGAAATGCTTCAATGTATTTTTCATTTGAAAAACTTTGCATTATGTCTAAGTAAAATTTTTCTTTTAATGCAATCATTTCAATCGATAATCCTCTTGTTCCACTAGAATAAGTATGAACAGAGTGAACATATTGATCGATATCGCCTAAGTCCATTTGTCCAATATAGCTTAGAATAAATGTATCTGATAACAAATTATTAAAAATTGACAGTGTCTGTTGTTTATTAGTAAATCCTTCTATCCCGTCCAAATGGTTACTCAATGAAATAATAGTGTTTAACTGATAGTTAATATTTTCTTCTTTTTTAAAGTTAGCAATTAATTCTCGGTTATTTTCAGCTAATTTTTCATAACTATCTTGGTTAGATGCTATGTATGGAAGCTTTGCCGTACTCACGCAGTTTTTAAATGTGTTGTTCAAGCCAACTCCATCACGCAAGTCTACTGCAAGGTTACATATAACCGTTTCCGAATTTGTTAAATTATCAGTATTAGCAATAGCTTCTGAAAATAGGATTGCGATGGCAATAGCTGGCGTAGCATTGTGGTTTTTGGCAAAAGATAATAAGGATGATGAGTCGATGGAGACTTCTCTTCGGTAGGAATGAGTTAAACGGCTGGCTTGTTCCGAAGCCAAAGGAATAGAATAAACTCCAGTATATTCTTTCTGTGTGTGTTTGAGAGGACTTAATATCAGATTACCTGGTTCCTTTGTCTCATTTAATAAATAACTAGAACTTTCTGTGTAGTTATTATTAATGCTCAACTTTTCTCCTGTTGTAATAGAAATATAGTGATATAACAATGACCGAACAAAGGGGAGAATGCCTTTTCCATCGCACAAGCCATGATGATAATCAATGTACAAGGTTTTATCGTGGAAATGGACATCTATTAAGTGCTCATTGGCTTCTTTTCCTCCTAATGGGATATGGTTAGGGCTATTTCGTATAACAAAAGGTAGTGAGTTTTGTTCTAAATAGAAGTCACCAGCTACCTCTTTCAATTTACATGATAGATAATCAAATCGTTGAATCGTTAGACTAAATGCATCCTTTAGTGCCTCATGCTCAATTTGCTTTTTTAATGTAATGTCTATGACCATACTTTCGTATCCATTTTCTCTATATAAATAACATTGGCCTGTTTTTATTTTATTCATTTGTCATTCTCCATTTCTTATTGATACCCTAAGGATAGAGGAAAAATATTTATCCATTGTTTATAAATTATTGACGTTGTGTTAATTAAGGCGTATTGAGCGGATTGTGATTGCTTATGACGTGAGTTATTTTGGCAGGAAAAAATCGAATAATAATCATAATTTTCAGATATAGAGAAAAAAGCTTGAAAATCTAATTAATAGAGAGTGTGGTGACACCTTAGATCAGTGCTAATATCTAAGAACTAATTTTCATTAGTGAATCAATCGTTATCCAGTTATTGCTCACTCTGAGTATGTTCTAAAAAAAATGATAGCGTTTTCTTTTTGTGCAATGTGAGCATTAGGAATGAGTCAAATCAGTAGGAGTGTGTAACAGAATAAATTCGGTAACACTATTAGTTGGAAGGTCAATTATCTTGTTTAGAAAGTAAAGAAGGCTAGAAGTGAAAGTGA
>NZ_CAUQJB010000057.1:0-16479 GCF_963518325.1 uncultured Vagococcus sp.
CGTTGTCCGTAATCGACTCTGTAAAGCTCTGTAAGCCGATGTTAATCACTTTTGGTGTCGTTGACAGTAGTTGACTTAAAGTAGCTGACACTGCAGGCAGTTGCTCTGAAGAGCTAGGTAATTTTGCGATTGTTTCTTTTGCATCAAATGACAGTTGACCACCAACTGCTTTAATTGCAGTAGAAATAGCTTGAACATTATTTTCGCAAACGATGACCCCTGCAGTTTCTAAAATTTCGACTTGTTGTTCAAATCCTTGTTTATCAGCATCTGTCCCAACGACTACCCCAATAAACAGCACCTCTGGCCGAGCTTTTGTAACTCTTTCAATCGCCCCTTTTAAGGCTGTCGCCATATCATCATGTGCCCCATACCCTAGAACTACATCAAGAATCACAACGGCCGTTTCTGGTTGTTCAATCACAGATTCAATTTTGGCAATGCGGATTTCCGGATCAATCATCGGATGCGGTTTACCATTCGTGTATAAATCATCACCTAAATCAACCACTTCGTGAGGGCCAGCTTGTAAAATATAGCCTTCTTGATGATGATCATCACTGATGTTAAGGGCATCCGTCAATAAGAAAGCAGCCTCATAGGCAAGAGTTCCTCCTGAGTAGTAGCCTTTGATTCCTTTGGCAGAAGACAACGGGACTTCTTTTGCAGGAGCTGGCGTGTAACTAGCTGGCTCACCGTTGATTACTTTTGTCGCTAACTGAGCAGCTTCTTCCAAGGTGTAGGCATGATACAAGTTTTCCTCATGAGACTCAGGTTTTGATCCAAGGAACAACGTTACAACTGGTTTCGACACTTGACGCAAGATATCCAAAACCTTAGTGGCAACTTCTTTTGCTGGTGGTTTTGAAATCACCACGATAACCTCTGTCTCATCATCAGCGTTTAACCCAAGAATGCTGTCAATCATCGAAACAGCGCCAACAGTTGTGGAAAGATCGCGTCCCCCTGTCCCGATAGCATTAGTTACCCCTTGTCCATAACGGTGAATTAATGTCGTCACTTCTTGAATCCCCGTTCCAGATGCCCCCACAACCGCTATTTTGCCTTTGCGGATATTATTGGTGAAAGCTAAAGGTAATCCGTGAATAACACCAGTTCCACAATCAGGCCCCATTACTAATAAGCCTTTATCATGAGCTTTCTGCTTCAGGCGAGCTTCCTCCTCAATGGGCACATTGTCACTAAAAACAAAGGCATTTAACCCATTATCGATGGCTTTTTCTATTTCAAGTGCCCCATAGACCCCAGGAATCGAAATCAATGCCACATTAGCATCTGGTAAAGCTTTTAGCGCTTTTTCCCAAGTATTAATGACTTCCTTGACTTCTCCCTCACTTTCCTTTTGACTGTTAAGCTCGGCATCGATTAAATCCAATACCTCTTGGGTGCTTTCTTCAGTTTGCACCTCAAGCATCACTAACATATCGTTAGCCGTGGCCTCTGACATTTCTGGCGTATCAAAACCACCGGAGACTAAAATATCCTTATTAGCAGGTGTTCCCATCATAATTGACACGCGCTCAACTGCTGGCAGCTGATTTAATTTACTAGTTAAGAGCATTAAGACAACTGAATCTTGATAACTGTTTTTTTTAATAATTGTTTGTAGCATATCATTTCCACCTCACCTTTATTTTTCATCGAGTTAACAGCTGAAAAGAACGCCCGACAGTCACCTTATCGCTCACCTGAATTAATTGATTTAACGTCGGCGGCAGCTCATCTGTTTGGCGTTCATTTCAGGATTTATCGTTCTATTTTCCCTAATCAGCAGAATGATAGTCGTTCTGCTGACAATTAGCGATCAATTTCTAACTGTGAATGACTGTTTCTTTCGTGTTTTCTACCGTTACTCGACCATTTTTGACAACAAACAGTCTCTCTGGAATATCGATAATGCTATTATTTTTAACTTTTGTATCCAGTAATACCACGTCCGCTTGATTGCCAATGCCTATACCATAGTTATTTAAACCGATGGCACGAGCAGGATTCTCCGTGATCATTGGCAAGACAGTCGGTAAATCCGCAGCGCCACCTAAATGGGCCACAGGAATAGCTAGCATGGCTGTTTGTAAAATATCACCATTGCCATAAGGGGTAAATGCATTGCGAATGTTATTGGTTGCGATACAAACATTAACTCCCCCATCTCTTAATTTACGAATAGGTGTTACGGCACGACGAACATTGTAAGTGTCATTACGGGCGCCTAAATGTAAATCGGTAGCCGGTAAAGCCATCACACTAATATTCGCATCTGCCATCTTTTGAATGATGGGTGCCAATTTTTCTGGTGGTAAGGCATGCAAAGCCGTTAAATGTCCAACTGATACGCGTCCTTGATAGCCTTCTTCAATGGTTTTTTGGCATAAATAGTCGATTGACATATTGTCAGCTTCATCGGCAAAATCCTGATGTAAGTCGATGTCTTTATCGTATTTTTTTGCAATCTCAAAAATTAAATCGATATGATCATTTGCCGGCGCATCGTTATAAGGAATGCCGCCTACCACATCTGCGCCCATTTCCATTGCCTCGTACATCATTTTTTCAGTACCTGGCGCTTTGAATATACCTTCCTGAGGAAAGGCAACGACTTGAATGTCAACTAGATTACGATACTCTTTTTTCAGTTTCAAAATCATTTCGAATCCAGTAAAGCCTTGAGCTGGATCAAATTCAGAGTGAGTCCGAATCGTTGTCACACCTCGAGCCACAATCAAATCTAATACGGTCTTAGCACGTGTATAAACGTCTTCACTGGTAAAGGTTGGTTTTAACTCAGCCGTGACCTTTATAGCTTCCTGTAAAGTACCAGACTGATTTGGTTTACGATCCGCAATTAAGGCTTTATCTAAATGAATATGACTTTCCACAAACCCTGGAATTAAGACCCGACCGTCGGCATTGATAATCCGCTCAGCAGCTTCGTTTATCTCCTCCTCAATTGCTACGATGTGACCATCCTTTATGGCCACATCTTTTAATGATTCATCGTCATTTAAACGCACTTGCTTAAATAAAATATCCATGGGTAAATCCTCCTAGTAGTTCTATATTTAGAAATGATGCCTCATCTATCTATCCGAAAATTAACGAGATAACTAATAAAATAACTGACGCCATACTAATCCATTTAATATTCCCCTTCACAATATCCAAAATAGGTGTTTGGAAACCAGAAGAGAGGGCTTGCATCGTAATATTAACAAAGCTCATTTGACTGCCTAACCCAACGCCAATCGTGACAAATCCGAGAGCCAGTGGTGAGAATCCTAATGAAACAGCTACAGGTAAAACCAAAGTCAGAACGGATCCTACATAAGCTCCAGCGGGTATTCCGATTAATATCCCTGTTAAGACAGCAACAGGAACTACAATAGCTGTAGGGGCTGCTTTAGCGACTCCTGCAATAACGGCGAAAGTCCCAGTTTGAGCAATCACATTAATGAAAGCTAAGAAAATCCCTACTTGGAATAAACGAGTTAAAATATAAGTGGACCCATCAATCATTGCTTCAACTGATTGGTTCATGTTAAACTTCGTGCAGACAAAGATCAGCGCTAGTGTCACAATCATGTAAACCATTGGTGTGAAAATAGTGATACCGGTTAATTGATTAACTAATGGGCCAAAGATTACTGCAAATAATAAGAAGATTGCCGGGATCGTCATCTTAAATAGTTGGGCATTAGTAAAAGTGTCGTACTCATTATTTTCTTCTTCTTTAAAGCCAAGGTGACGGCGTTTAGTTCCCCAAAAGGCTAAACCAATTGCTAAAACTAAGAAGAACAACCAAAATGGTCGCATGGCTGCCACATATTCAGCAACTGGAAATTCACCTAACTTGGATACGATACTAGATTCTAATGAGGCTGGTGAGGTTGTAAAAGAGACAGCCGCTGCTAATGACATAGCAGCAATTAACTCTGGTACTGCCCCTACTGCTGCAAAAGCCAAGGGCGCTATAACCATCGCGCTACCGCCACCAATTCCTGACATATAAGTTGCTGCTGCCAGTAAAATAACGATAAAAGCTGAAACATATTCAACTTTCCCTTTAGTCCCCCGCTTAGCCAGCGTTAAGGCCGCGGTGTAACCACCAGATTTAAAAACAGCCATTGCGACTGCCGAATTAATGATTGGCACAGTAATCGATAACATGCTAGGTACAGCCTCTAATAACTGAGTATTAGCATCTGCTAAACTGATACCACCAATAATCATGGCCACAATTCCACCAGCTAAACCAGCAATTATCATATCTACTTTTAAAAATAATAACGTTAACACGATGATCAATGGGATAATGGTAAGAACTGCCATAAATCCAGTTGGTGTTTTTGCTGCTTCAATCCCTGCTGCCAAGACCGGATGAGCAATTAACAAGCTCACCACGATACTTAAACCAGCTATACCTAACTGTTTCTTTTTATTCATCTTGAACACTCCTTTTTCTTGTAGGTCCGACCTTCAAATCTTGTGGCTTTAGCCATTAGAATTTGATGAGATCGTAACGCCAGTGCAGAGTCCCCTATCTCTAAGTTGCTGAAGCAACTAGAATAGCGGCTCTCCTTTTTCTTGTAGGTCCGGTAATAAAGATACATAATTTCTAATAAATGAAATAAAGCCAAACTCAATTTATCAATTCTTTTAGCCTTTTTCTCACTCCTTTCATATTCAGTCATCAGTGGACGTATTCCCCATGCTCCAACTGTTCGACTTCTTTTTAAATAGAAAAATGCCTGTCTCCATTATTTATATCGAAGGTCTCAAGTCCTTCTTCACTGTTAATTCTATACTTAAATCACTCTTATGCCATTTATGCCATAAGATAAACAGGAAGCGTTTTCTTATCTACTGTAGATAAACGAGAACTTTTTTATAGACATTTTGCACAATTATAGATATCATCTTACTGTACGTCGAGGATTTTGCTTATAATTTACGAAAAACAACATAAAACCATCGATAAAAGAACAGAAATTGTTATTACATCGATCTATCTATCGGATTATATAAGGAAAGTCTCTCATCATAGGAGGTTTACGCAATGCCAATGACATTAACACATATTTTAGCTCTATCTTCCCTTAAAGACGCCACTGTCTTAGAAGGTCAAAAAGGCCTGACTAATGAAGTCAGTAACATTATGATAATGGAAGCACCTGATGTCGAAAAATGGGCTTCAGCCGGGCAATTACTTTTAAGTAGTTTATTTAGTATTCAACATTTTTCAATTGATGAACAAGAAAGCTTTATCAAAACTTTAGTTTCCTTAGGCGTTAGCGGTTTGATTATTAAAACTCGTCGCTTTGTCGATGAGATTCCTCAAGGGATTTTATCTGGGGCAGCTCGCAATGATTTTCCCATTATTCAGATCCCAGGTACTGTAGGTTATGAAACCATTATGATTGAAGTCATGCAAACACTCTTCAATCACAAAGCTAAATTGTTGGATCATTATCGGAAAGTCCACCAACATTTAATGATGTTAGCTTTAAACCAAAAAGATGCTGGTTTAAAAGAAACCCTGATGGCTCTTGAAACCTTTATCAATAACCCAGTTTCCTTCTATAAAAATCGCAAACAAGTAATTTTTCAAACCGATCAGCAATTTAATGACTACCGAGTTATTAATGAATTGCCACTTAAACAAGAAAATTTAAATTTTGAGTGCTACCGCCAAACCGTTCGTTTTGATGCATTTCCAGATGAAGATTATTTTCAACTGTTAATTCCAGTAAAAATAAGTGCTGTTGGAACCAGTTATTTGATCATTCACGAAATAAATGAAACAGTTGGTGAAATGGATTTTATGGCAATCGAAAACAGCATTATCGCTCTCCAACTTGAATTACTTAAGTTAAACAGTATTAATGAAGTCAAACAAAATTATTTTAATGATATTTTTGACGATGTTTTATATGGAAAATACCATTCCAAAGAACAATTGTCCGAATATGCACAACTCTTGAAACTTGATGAGCAACTGTCTTATCGTGTTGTAGTTTGGCAATTTAGCAATCAGTCTTTTTCTGAGAAACCAAGCTTTGAGGTTCGAAAAAAGCAAAAAGAGATTGGCGAAAAATTGGTTCGAAAACTCCTACAGTATTACCCCCATATCACCTATCGTATTCGTAGCAATCGGATTATCTTACTTATTAAAGCCAATCGGACAGAGCTTGAACAAAAACAGTTCAGTGATAATATTTTACGTATTCACCAAAACTGGCAGGATGAAGCAATTCTATGCCGCGTAGGCATCAGTGACGCCGCTACTCTTGATGATATTAACAGTGAAGCAAAAAAAGCGCTGCAAGTTGTTCAACAAGCCACTCTCTTTTTTGCTGATGTTTTTGTTTTGACTTATGAGGATTTGGGAATTTATCGCATGTTTGGAGATTTGATTCCTTTTCAAGATTATCAAAAATATATTCCTAAAAAATTACAGCTAATTATTGATGCTTATCCTGACTGGGTAGAAACGTTAAGTTATTATTTGGATTTTAATCAGAGTTTAAAAAAAACAGCGGAACAATTGTTTATTCATTATAAAACAGTGAGCTATCGCATTGAAAAAATCCATGAGCTTGTTAACCTTGATTTTGACAACCCAGAAGAAATCCTCCAATTACAAATCGGATTACGATTACACCGCTTGATTAGCAATAAAGAAATCTTTAATTAAAATGACGGTGTCTCAAAATTAGTTTTTGTATTTTTGCGACACCATCATTTTTCAGATTTGGCTTATCAACCTAAATTGGATCTGATTTAAACCGACAGTATGGCTACTTTCAAAAAAAGCAAACCGCGTTATTCATGCTTTTTTGAATCTTCTCCCACCCCTCTTCACAAAGAATTCCAACGTAATCCCTTTAAGCAAAAGCATTCAGCTTAACCCTTTGTTAAAAACGAGCTCAAAATTACGAGAAAAAGGCATGAATAATGCCTTTTTACAAAAAACAAAAAATATGTAAAAATAAACCTATGAGTAGTGCTTACTCCCTTTTTACTATTTCCATAAGTGAGGGAAGTTAATAGGATGTTTCATTTACTAAATTTGATTTAGCATAGCACTGGTAACCAAATGTCTTCAGCTACTACTCACTTCTTAATTAATAACGTGTTTTATGTCTCATCAAACAGCTTGTCACAACTCAGTTGACATGAGACTTACACCTTCATAATGCGAGTTAAAGCATGAAAAAAACCGCCATATCAACATTAGCAAAGGTTTCATCACTTAAATAACACAGGACTAAATGTCAACTGATTACGGACATGGGCACCATTCTCAATTTTATACCATAACACCATTTTCAAATTACCATTCAGCTCTAGCGTAAGGCATCTGTCAAGACAGTTGCAACAACCAATCAGATGATAAAATCACACGTTTTTGAGCACAAAACCAGCCTTGTCGTCCCTCAGTTGACAGAGCGGGTTTTAAGGTTACTTGTTTTTTTACAGCGCCAAAAACCTTTAATATCAACGATTTATGAATGACCCTTTGATATTTAACTCTTTTTGATTGTCAACTGATGACGGACATGAGCTCCATTCCCAGTTTTATGACATAACATCATTTTTAAATTACCACTCGATAAAAGCAGAAAGTCCTGTTAAGACTCGCTTAATTCAAACAGACTCCTGCAAACTCATAAATAACAGTTTTTCCTAGTGGCAAAAACCGCTGTCGTCCCTCAGTTGACAGAGCGGGTTTTAGGATCACTTGTTTTTTAACAGCGTCAGAAACTTTTAATATCAACGATTTCTGACTGCCCCTTTGATATTTAACTCTTTTTGATTGTCAACTGATCACGGACATGAGCTCCATTCTCAGTTTTATGACCTAACATCATTTTTAAATTACCACTCGATAAAAGCAGAAAGTCCTGTTAAGACTCACTTAATTCAAGCAGACTGCTGAAAACTTATAAATAACGGTTTTGCCTAGTGTCAAAAACCTCTGTCGTCACTCAGTTGACATCGGACGATTCACTCAATATCGCCGTTAGATATATGAAAAAGACCCGTGTAACAGGGCTAAAAACATGTCCTTCATTTAATTAACACTAGACTAAATGTCAACTGATTACGGACATGAGCTCCATTCCTAGTTTTATGACATAACATCGTTTTTAATTACCACTCGATAAAAGCAGAAAGACCTGTTAAGACTCGCTTAATTCACGTAGACTGTTGAAAGCTTATAAATAACAGTTTTTCCTAGTGGTAAAATCGACTGTCAACGCTCAGTTGACATCGGGCGATTCACTCAATATCGCCTTTAGACATATGAAAAAGACCCGTATAACAGGGGTAAAAACATGTCCTTCATTTAATTAACACTAGACTAAATGTCAACTGATTACGGACATGAGCTCCATTCCCAGTTTTATGACATAACGTCGTTTTTAAATTGCCACTAGAAACTAGCGAAAGGATTCTGTTAAGTGGTTTGCATCAACCAATCAGATGATAAAATCTCACTTTTTTGAGCACCAAACCAGCCCTGTCGTCACTCAGTTGACAGAGCGGGTTTTAGGGTTACTTTTTTTAAACAGCGTCAGAAGCCTTTAAGATCAACAACTTCTGACTGACCATTTGATATTTAACTCTTTTTGATTGTCAACTGATTACGGACATGAGCTCCATTCCCAGTTTTATGACATAACATCATTTTCAAATTACCACTAGAAACTAGCGAAAGGATTCTGTTAAGCGGCTTGCATCAACCAATCAGATGATAAAATCACACTTTTTTGAGCACCAAACCAGCCTTGTCGTCCCTCAGTTGACAGAGCGGATTTTAGGGTTACTTGTTTTTTAACAGCGTCAGAAACCTTTAATATCAATAACTTCAGACTGACCCTTTGATATTTAACTCGTTTCGATTGTCAACTGATGACGGACATAGGTTTCATTCTTAGTTTTTTTGAAATAAACCATTTTTAAATTGCAACTTATACACTGAAGTCTTTTCCTAACATGTTTTTAGATAGGAACGAGATTATTTTATACTTGTTGTCAGACACAGGCTCCCATTGATCGTTTTGTTTTATAACAACATCACAATGTTTTTTTAGGCGACTAAAAACTCAGTGACCTTCTAAAAGAAGCTGTCGCAAAATTAGGATCTAATTTTGCGACAGCTTCTTTTTTATTGACAATAGATACTTAGTGCGGCTTGGACAGCTTCCCCGCGGTTGAGTGAGGCACCGTGATATAATAGAGTTGCCTCTAAAGCGCCTAATACATGCAAAACATTTTCACGGCGGCTGCTAAATCCCATATTACCAATTCGCCATACTTTCCCTTGTAAAGCACCGAAAGAAGACGCGATTTCCACGCCGAAATGATCCAGTAACATCGCGCGAACAGATTCTGCTTCAATCCCTTCAGGCACCATAATTGGCGTGACTGTTGGCATCTTAGTAGCAGCATCTCCATACATCCCTAAGCCCATCGCCTTAATCCCAGCCACAATTGCTTGATCGTTTAAACGATGACGTTCGTAGCTCTTTTCAATCCCTTCATTGAGCAATAAACGCAATCCTTCATGTAACGCATAAATAAGACTAGTTGCCTCTGTATGATGGTTGATTCGTTCAGAACTCCAATAGCGCTGTAATTGACTTAAGTCTAAATAGTTGCTTGAGATGTGGTTATCATTGCGGAAATCTTTACTCAATCCCAATTCCTTTTGATATCGTGAGTCCAAAACTTTTTCAACTCTATCATTGTAAGTAATCAGTGATAGTCCCGATGGCACACTAACACATTTTTGCGTGCCCGCAATCGCAATATCAATGCCCCACTCGTCCACTTTAATCGGTACACCACCATATGTCGCCACTGTATCGACAACAAAAAAGACATCATTAGCCTGACAGTACGGTCCAATCTTATCGAGAGGCTGCATTTGGCCATTGGCAGTTTCACCATGCACCATTGCTACAATTTTAGGTTGATGGCGATCGATTAACTCAATCACAGTTTCTTGTTGAAAGACTCCGTCCCATTCTTTTTCTTCATATATGACCTCTGCCTGAGCACGCTCACAAATCTCACCTAAAAGAAATGCAAATCGACCATAGACTGGGATTAAGACCTTATCTCCAGGTTCAATCAAGGCGATCAAAGCAGCCTCTAAACCAGAACGAGACGTTCCATCAATAGCAAAAGCCTGTTTATTTTTAGTTTGGAATGGCACTTTGATCATTTCTTTAACTTCATCCATCACCTTTAAAAATGTCGGATCAAATTGACCGACAATCGGTGTTCCCATAGCTCTTAGAACAGAGGGGTGTGCTTCAACAGGGCCTGGTGTCATAATGGTTCTAATCGGTGTCATAAATGGTTCTATCATATGTACAGCTCCTTCAACGTTTTTTCGAGTTAAGCATTAAGACCATATCCTTGTTCGATTGTCACAATGGCCATTGCTAAAGATTTTGTCATCTTTAAACTCGTATTCTTACTACTATTATCCTACTTGAGTCACCTTTGTTTCATTAGCGTAAATCACAATATCTAAAATACTTTTAGTCAATTTGCACAAAGAAATCAGAAAACGCTTCCCGTATAATCAACTTATCATGGACATTGGGAGAGATAACCTTGACAACACTAACTGAATTATTAACGGTGCCTCGTTTTAGTGATTTACTAATCCTAACCCCTGAGGCTGACTTAACCCATGTGGTTGACAGTATCGAAATCACAGAAACACCGGACGTGGCTCTTTATATGCCGAAAAACGTCTTTCTTTTAACAACTGCTATGCACTTTCAAAACAACCAAGACGAGCTAATACCATTAATAGATTCTTTAGTTTTAGCCGAGGCGGCTGGTTTAGGTATAAAAATCGGCAGATTTCTAGATGAAATTGCACCTGAAGTGATTACTTACGCAAACGCGAAGAAATTCCCACTGATTTTAGTGCCCGAAACCAAACAACTGGGATCTTTATTGCATAAACTGACAAATTACATCCGCCATACTCAAACAGAACAAATCACCTACGCCTTGGATATCCAAAAACGCTTCTCCAACCTCTTAATAAACGATGCCAATCCAGCGAAAATTATCGGCGAATTTGGTAAAATGGTCCAAACACCAGTTATGTTATTAAACCCTTTTAAGGAAGTTGTGGCACAATCTAGTGATTTCAGCCAATCAAGAAAGCCAGCTGAGTATTTTGTTAAACAGCTAATGGAGACTCATTCTTTCAAAAATGATAATCAATTTCGCTCGGCTATTGTCTCTGACTTTGATGAGAAAAAAATTCAAGTCGCCATTTATCCGATTAAAAGTAATAGTTTTTTTCCTTATTATTTAGTTATTTTAAAACCCGAACAAATTCCTTACCCTGTTTCGGAATTTGCAATCGAACAAGCTGTTTTAGTTCTTAGTTTTGTTCAATTAAAAAATTTAAAAGTAACTGAATCTCAACAAATGATTAAAAGTGATTACTTCTTGAAGTTAATCGAGAGCCAACAAAATCCTGTTTTTGAGCAAAAAGAGTGGTTCCCTTTTGACCTAAATTTCGGGATTAAGTACTCCCACTTTTATCAGATTGTTTATGTTAATTGCCGCAATGACGAAAAAAATAAATTCGAATTAAAGTATAATCAAGAAAAAAGTCAATTAGCAAATTATTGGCTTGCTGAAAAATTACCTCATCACCTTAAAGACACCTTGGTTTTTCCTATTAAAAACAGCAACCAATTAGCGATTGTCCTACAAACAAAAGAAGAAGCCACGAAAGTTGTGGCGGTACTAACCTCTTTAGCAGAGCAACTAGAACAAGCTTTGCCAATTTCACTGGCTTTTTCTTTTGGGCATTCGTGCTCTCGCTTGGATGCACTGGCTACCAGTTATATTGAAGCAAAAATCACCTTTGAAAGCTCTGTTTCTGATTCGTCCCAAAATCGAATTAACTATTACAAACCCAAAGGTATGCTCAATTTATTTGACAATATGCAGCCTGAAGAAGTTCGTTATTTCTGCCAATCCACTTTAAAAGAACTTGCTTATCCAGAAACGAGCGCTCTCAAAGAATTACGAAAAACATTAAAAACCTATTTAAACTATCAATGTGAAATCACCCGTACTGCCAATGAACTTTTTATTCATCGTAATACAGTGAAATACCGCATTGACAACTGTCAAGAAATTTTAGGTGAATCGATCAATAACCCGGCTGCCAGTCTCAATTTAAGATTGGCCTTGGAACTGTCAACCCCCACTGATTAAGCTGGCGCATTTTTGCGCCAGCTTTTACCCTTTGATAACGTGAGTTCCTGCCTTACCTAAGAGAGCCGATTCGGCTTCTTCCAAAGAGCAAATAATCGCTTCTTTACCTAGTTCAGCAAAGCGAATAGCGGCTGCCATTTTCGGCTTCATACTACCACTTGCAAAGTGATGTTCTGCAAAATAACGTTTCGCCTCTGTTAAGCTAATCTTCCCTAGCCTTTCCTGATGGGATTTGCCGTAATTCAAGTAGGCATTATCAATGTTCGTTAGCATCATATAAACGTCTGCGTCTAACTGCTGAGCCAATTGAGCACCTACTAAGTCTTTATCAACAACTGCCTCAATTCCAGTCAATACTCCATGGTCTTTAACTACTGGAATCCCACCACCCCCTCCTGCTATGACAATCGTATTGCTTTGAACCAACTTCACCATCGACTCGATTCCGTGAATTAGTTGTGGTTCAGGACAAGGCACCAAATGACGATACCCCTTTCCGGAATCTTCTGCCATCAACCAGTTCTTGTCTAGACGTATCTTAGCAGCTGCTTCTGGGCTGTAATACAGACCGATAAATTTCGACGGCCGACTAAAAGCTGGGTCATTTTCTGCCACTTCCACTTGGGTTAAAAGAGTGGCAACACTACTGGTAGATCCTTTTTGCGCCAACACATTTTTGAGTGATTGTTCCATCATATAACCGATTAAGCCTTGTGCCTCGGCAATACAAACATCCAGAGGATATTTAGGAATAACATGATCGGCCTCCTCATTTTGAAAAAGAATATTCCCAACTTGGGGGCCATTACCATGAGTCAGCACGATTTCATAATCCAACTCATCAATCTTCGCAATAAACTCCGCACTTAACTTCACATTCACTAATTGATTTTGATAGGTCGGCTTCTGTTTGGGTCTTAATATTGCATTCCCCCCTAAGGCGATAACTACTCGTTTTGCCATAAAGCACCTCCTTTTCTTTATTAGTATTAGTCTCTTCTAAGATCTTATTCCGCTCAACAATAGAACGAGATAGCGCATTCATTTCAATCGATCTAACTTATTCCTTTATATTAACGATTTAAACTGAAAAAAGCTTTGGCGATTGCCACAAACAATTTTTTTCTTTTGTCCATCCTCACCATAAGTCTACCTCTAGTGAAATCGAACCTGCTTTAGTATGTACCTCACGGTTACAGGGTCTAATCAACATTCGTTTTTTTATCCATTATGACCAATGTAAACTGAGACCATTAGGAGTATCATCAACTTATGAAGGTTATCAAAACTCAGATAACCATTAACTTAACGAGGAGTTTGAGCTATGACAGAAACCTATCTTTATTCTCATTACCACGATTTACCTTTAAGCGCCAGTTTTTATCCAGGAATTGATCGGCAAAAAGGGGTTACCCTGATTTACTTTCATGGTGGCGGATTAATTTATGGTGATCGCGATGATCTACCTACCCCATACATTCAGTTATTAAATGATCAAGGGTACCACCTTTTAACCGTTGACTATCCCTTAATGCCAGAAGCCTCACTTGACAGCATTATGGACAGTTTAAACACAGCCATTAGCTGGTTTAATGCAGAATACAATGGAACACTAGGCCTGGCATCTGCCGATTATTGTCTATTTGGTCGCTCTGCTGGGGCTTATCTCAGCCTATTTTTAGCTCATCAGCAATTGGACCTCTCTTTAAAAGGCGTTATTAGTTTTTACGGTTATGATAAACTGGATTATCCTGCCTTTAATCAGCCAAGTACTTATTATAAAAAATACCCTGCTGTACCTTTTATGACAGTTCATCAGCTTAGCCAAGGTAAACCTAGAGCTCAGGCAAGTATCAATGAACGTTTTCCCATCTACCTTTCCTACCGACAAACTGGACAATGGGTTAAACAACTAATAGGTAAGAAGACAGTGACTGACTTTAGTTTAAGCAACTCTGATCTTCGAGCATTGCCCCCAACTTTTTTAGCGGCTAGCCACGATGATCAGGATGTTCCCTTCGAAATCTCCAATAAAATGGCTCAACTAATTCCTAGTGCTTATTTTTATCAAGTTAGTCAATTACCTCATGATTTTGACGCCGACCCTAAGAATCCTCTCGGACAAGCAGCTTATAGGGAATTAATTCACTGGTTGGACCAATTACATTAATGTTAAAAAGAGACTGAAAATTTTTCAGTCTCTTTCGTTCAATTAGCCAACAACACATGTTCCTGCTTTACCAGCCAATGCTTCCACTGCATCTGATAAAGCGCAAATAATCGCGGTTTTCCCTAATCTAGCAAATTCGATACAAGCTTGCATTTTGGGTCCCATACTACCATCGGAAAAATGACCTTCAGCGTAGTACTCCTGTGCTTTAGCAAGTGATAACTCTGTTAGTTTTTCTTGATTTGGTTTGCCGTAATTAATATAAACATTTGGCACATCTGTTAGTATCATTAAAACATCGGCTTCTACATCAATCGATAGACGCAAAGCAGACGAATCTTTGTCAATAACCGCCGCCACACCTTTTAGTTGACCGTTTTCCTGAACAACGGGAATACCACCACCGCCTGTTGAAATTACCACAATATCATTTGCTAACATGGTTTTGATTGTATCAACTTCCACAATTCCTTTTGGTTTTGGCGACGGTACTAAACGACGATAGCCACGACCAGCATCTTCGCCCATAGTCCATCCTTTAGCTTTTGCCAAGGCTTGACTTTCCTCTTCAGTATAGAACGTGCCGATAGGTTTTGTTGGGGATTTGAAGGCGGAATCATCCCCGTCAACTTCTGTCATCGTTAAGATCGTCGCCACATTTTTTTCCGGCAAGCGATTTTTTAAAGATTGCTGCATCATGTAACCGATAAAGCCTTGAGACTCAGCGCTACAAACAGGTAAAGGTTGTTGTGGCACTTCTGCTTGAGCCAATTCATTTTGACGTAAAATTTGACCAACTTGTGGGCCATTTCCATGAACAATTACCAGTTCATGACCATCCTTGATAATTGAAGCGATACTATCACTACTCGTTTCAATGTTTGCTTTCTGATTCTCATATGTTCCTTCTTGACCTGGTTGTAAGATGGCATTGCCACCTAACGCTAACACGACTCTTTGCTTCATTAATAGTCTCTCCTTATCTCTCTACAGTTTCATCTTGAATATGTTGTAACCCGTAATAAATCCCTGCCAGTGTATCTGAGCCTGAGGTGCTTCCTGAATCTGCTAAAGCTAAAACTGCTTCTGCCAATTCTTCTGGTCTTCCCAATAATCCTTTAATAACATCAATCACTAATGAGCTAAAAGATCCTTGAGAGGCACTTACTAAATAACTTTTTGACACATCTGTTGTCCGTTTATCTGCTAAAGCTTTACCTAAAATGACACGGAAGTCATCTGGCAGAAAAGGGTGAATTGACTCAATCGCCATTAGCCCAATGGTAAAATCATCCCCAGCAGGTGTTAGCCCTAAACCTCGGCCAATATAATAAGTGATGAAATCAAGACTTGTTTCTCTTGTTTGGTTGGCTTTAGCAAAAACCAACTCTGTCATTAATGGGCTAAAATCTAACCCTGTTTGCTTAAGATAACCTCCCAATACTAGCGTATTAGTGGCCATACTTTGCAGTCTTCCGAGGTCGAAACAATTCAGTCGATTTTGATAGGTTGAGCCCGCCTCAAAAGTCAGTTTAACTCCGTCAATCAAAAGACCAGTTGTCGTTCTTTTAATAGAGCCTCGCCAATTCACTAATTGATTGAGGTGTTGAAAATCATTGCTTGAGAGGTGAATGCCAAATGGGACACACCCCTTTTGATCATCCCCGAGAAAAAGTAAATGATTGGCTACTTTCAGATTAACACCATGAGTAAATTGACTATGACAGCTAATATCACCTGATTGTCTTAATAAGCCATCAACCAAATCCCCTTGCCATTTAATTTTCATTCACAGTCCCCCTCTCTTAACTCATTATAACGCCTTTAGGATATGATTGCATTTCGCTTTAAAGACAATCGGCAAACGTTTTCTTATCCCGATTAGATAAAACTGCTTAATATAAAAGAAAGTAGAAACCACCGAAACGAGGTTAGGTGGTTTCTACTCCTACCATTGCAACTGATTTAAGCCTTCATTCCCAATTTTTCTGCATATGCCGTAATAGCTTTTTCAAAAC
>NZ_CAUQJB010000058.1:0-13526 GCF_963518325.1 uncultured Vagococcus sp.
TATGGGTCCGACCTTCAATTCTTAGTACCTTGGTGCTTAGAAATTGATGTGATTGGAGCCTTGCGGAAAGTCCACTATCGCTAAATGCTCTTCGCTACGCTTCGATGTCCCTTATCTCTATAGACTTACGTCTTAAGAATAACGGCTCTTCGCTTCGCTTCGGTGTCCCTTATCTCTATAGACTTACGTCTTAAGAATAACGGCTAAAGCATTAAGCATAGGGGCCCTCCCTTTACTTATGGGTCCGGTGTCCACTATTGCTAAATGCTAAAGCATTAAGCATAGGGGCCCTCCTTTTTCTTATAGGTCCATCCTTTACTTCTATGGGCTATACTTGAGTAAGAGCAAAGCTTTGCTGTTTACTAAATTGTTATGACTGACTTATTTATTTTCCTCTTCCTAGGAAGAACGAAACCACTGCGACTAAAATTACTGCTCCAATAATTGAAGGGATAAGTGCCATTCCAGCTAAACTTGGGCCCCAGTGACCAAACAATGCTTGACCTAATGATGATCCGACTAGACCTGCAACAATGTTTGCAATCCAACCCATTGAACCACCTTTTTTAGTAATTGCACCTGCAATTACACCGATTAACGCACCGACTAATAATGACCAAATAAATGACATTTCTTTTCACTCCTTCTTTTTATATTATTATTATGGCATATAACAGAGCATTTTGAACAGTAATACGCTTATAACCTATAAATAAACTATTGAATTATACGTTAAGGTTCGTTTTTCGAAAATAGTTATCTAACAGATTCAAAATTACTGTCTCCTTTTCTAAAATAGACTAATTAGTGGTTTTCATCTTTACTTTTTTAAGGGAACCTCTTGTCTTCTGCTTTTGTGACAGTACATAACAGAAAGCCCTTGCGCCTCTAATTGATGGCATTATTAATCGATTGACCACTAGTCGCTAATTGAGCTTCTCCATCACGATTTCTTTTGCCACTGTTGCTTCCGTTTTAATTATTGACTCGCACTATTTAAGCAAAAAAAAGACCGTTTAAGAAAAAATTGACAGTTAATGTGTATCTCGACTTATGATAGTAATAAATAAATCACTAAAAGGAGCTTCCTATGGTACAATTGACTGAATCATTTTTCACTTTTTTTGACCTGCATCAACAGGTTATCTTTAATGTCATCGTCTTAGTCGCACTCATTTCCCTTACTGGACATTTCTTAAGTCCTAAACACCATCAAGAAAAAAATGAAGCCTTAAAGCAAGTTGTTTTATTTGGTGGAATGTTACTCGTCTTACAGTTTACTATTACAGTTGTTACTAGTCTCGGCCAGGTTACTAATTCGGGCAGCTCAACATTAGCTAATATTTTTGCCTTGTGTCTTGCTATTTACTGGCTCTTATATACCATGCAAGTGAAAGCAAAAAAAGACGGCAAGCCTGTTTTTCGTACGAAGGCTTATCGTCAATTAGCGGAACTTGAAACATGGCTGGATGAAAAAGGCAGACAAGGAATTTTACTGGAATCTGGTTCACCTGACTACTTTAGCTTTCATTTGATTCAAACTGATTCTGTTTATCACTACAAAGTGGCTTATTATCCCAGCTCTAAAATCAAAGAAATGCGTGCCTTTGTTGAAGAAAACCAACGGGAGGGATGGGAATTTGTTCGCGCCAGCCTTTCCAGTACCTACGCCGATCAACCGGAGAAAACAATTGGGTTAAATTCGATTGCCATTTTCAAATCAAAGGATTTAAGCTTATCAAAAGGTGAGCCGTCCCGTTTTAATTATCAACAACTCACGCGTAACATCGGCAAAACGATTTTCCTTAACCTCGTAGTGTTAGTCGGAGCTATCGCCGCCACCTGGTATTTTAGCGAGATTACATTACTGCTTAATGCCACTGTTTTAATTGGCTTCGCAGTGTTCATCCAACTATTTATGTATGCCTATCTCAGATATAACGTCCAATCTAACTTCCAGGCTAGTGGTGGGCGACAACATCTGAAGTAGTTTATCAGTTTAAAGGAGGGCCAGTACCTCTTTTAAACTTTTTTTCATTCTTCTAGCAACCAAGCAGGTCTGACCTGTGCTTAATTCCAAGACATTGTGCTTCAAGTTAAAGCGTTTAATGTATGCTCGATTGACGAGAAACGAGCGATGACTTCTGACAAACTCCTCATCAAGCTGTTCTTCTAATTCGTGCAAATTCCCTGCTGTTTCAATGGTTTGATCGAGGGTATGGATAACAACCATGTGACTGCGGCTAGAGGTTTCAATAAAAATGATTTCAGCTAAGGCCACCCGAATCAGTTCATCTGCAAATTTAAACGTCAGGGTTTTAGTTTCTTCTGGCACCTCCATAACATCTTGTTCCATAATGCTTTTTAGACACAGTTCGATTCGCTTAGCCATTTTATCCGGTTGATCTTTTACGATATAGTCCATAGCTGCCAAGCGATATTTAAAGGTTTCTACTGCTAGTTCTTCAAAGGTTGTGACGAAGATAATAAAGCCACCGGGATCTCGTCGGCGTATTTCTTTCCCTAATTCAAATCCATTGATCGGTGAGCCCATGATGTTCACATCGAGAAAATAGATGCTGTCGGAATGATCAAAACTTAAGGCCAATAAATCCGAGGTATGTTTCACTTTAGCAGTGACAGTGAGGGAATAATCCTGCTGATCAATCACACGATTAATCAGGCTATTAATTTGTTCACGGTAAATTAACTCATCGTCGCATAGATAAATCTGTTTCATTCGTGTCCTCCTAACTTGTTTGCATTTTTATGACTTGCTGAAATTGGTTATCTGAAACAACTGTTTTGTTAAAAACATTAGGGTATTTGTTAAGTATTTTTTGATAGCTACTTAGGCCAATCCCTCGATTTTCACCTTTTGTTGAATAGCCTTCTTGGGTTATTTCAGCGATCTTTTTCTCTTCCTTTAAATGATTTTTAATCATAATGGTAACTGTTGATTCCTCTCGGTAAGCCACAAAATGAACTGTTTTTTCATCGGTTAGCGATTCTTCTTCCATGGCATTGTCCAATAAAATGCCTAAACAACGGACTAGATCCTCTGTTTCGATATGAAATTCTGAGATAGCATCCATTACCTCCACTTGAAACTTGATGTTTTGTTGTTCCATCTGCAACATTTTAGTCAGCAATAAACTTTTTATTTCCATGGGTTTGATATTATTTAAAAAGCTCATTTGTTTGATGTTATAACTCACGTTTTGATCGAAAGACAAAAATTTTTCTTCTAGTAGAGCCTGGGCTTCTTCCACTCGGCCTTCTTTCAGTTGCAGATAAAAGCTAGATAGAATATTTTTATAATCGTGCTGAAAATGGCGGACATCTTGTTGGATATCCTCTAATACCCGATTATAGGATTGTTGTTGAATCAATAACACTTCTGCCGCCTTGAGTTTATCTTGATAAAGCCGAATATAACTTAGAATCGCTAGGCTTAAGCCAAAGATGGTACCGAAGAGGAGATAAACGCCGAATAAAATAATAAAAGCAGCTTGATTAGTAAAGACAATATCATAATAATAAAAATTAAAAATTTGCATAGCTACCATCATCAGCATTGAACTGACAAGCGTTACCCAACTTACGCCTTGAGTTTGGAATAAATGACTGACAATAGGGCGCCCCCCATTATTCTTTAAAAATCTCCGAACTAATAAAACTAACACTAATTTAACCACATAGGCAGATAAATAAACCAAGGTTAATGAAAGGGGAGTGTTAAGAGTCACCGGTACTTTAAATTGCGCCATGTACCATTGGCTAATAACATCTGCAAAAATAGTAAAGGACATATGAACCCCTGTTAATAAACTACAGATACTTAACACCTTTTGGAAACTAGCTTCTGAGGACCACCAAACAATCGGAGCTCCTACAATCAAAATAAAAAAAATGCAGATTAAACTAGCGAGTTTAAAATTTTGGGTAAATAAAATAATACTTGTAGTTAGAAAACACATAACCCCATTAAGGACCCATAGATTCCAATGTTTAGGCTTACAATCCAAGGCTTTGAAGAAGTTACTAAACTCCAAATTAACAATAAGCCACTCTGGTAAAAAATTAACTACATAAAATAAAATGATTCCTCCAATAATGAATATCGCCTCCTTTTTATTAATTATGCCATAACCGAACGTGAAATTTCAAACAATCTTTAGCCAAAATGATAAATATGACTATTTTCATAGTTATTTTTGTTTAATGACACCTGTTTTATGATTTTAATCACCCTTAGTAATGATTTATCGCTTTTTTTTGGTCCTATCTACCTGACTCTATCTCCTGATATCTATCCCTTGATGATTGCTCCCGCTCTCCTTTCGACAAAAAAAGAAGTTGCTGCAGACTCGCAACAACTTCTACCATTCGACTAACAACTGGGAAAAGATACCTTGACACTAAAAAGATTCTGACTCGCATTTAAGTCGATGGTGCCATTCATTTTTTTGACTAATTCTCGTGTAATAAACAAACCCAATCCGGTGGAACGTCCATTGCGTGATGCTTCGGCCATATAAAATCGTTCGAATAATTGGCTAGTATCCATGGGTTCTGCTAAATTGATTGTATTTTGACAGAGAAAAACGACTTGTTGAGCGTCTTTATAAAGGTTGATGCTAATGGGTCCCGAACCGTGATCAATACTGTTTTTCAACAAATTGGAAAACATCCGTGATAAACTAGCCGCTTCTCCCCAAATAACTAACGGCTCTTCAGTGATCCTTAACTCTGGTTCAATTCCTTTTTCCGAAAAAAGCGGAAAACAAGCAAATAAATTCGTATAGAGCAGTTGATTTATCTGAATTTGACTTAATTGAATGTCATAATCATTGTTTTGTAACTTTGTGTACATAAAAATACCTTCCAACATCTCAGTTAAGGTGGTGATCCGATTTTTGATAATGCTCTCATAGATCGCTCTCTTATTGTTATCGGTACTTTTGATTAGGAGCTGAAAATAACCGTCTAAAGATGTTAAAGGGGTTCTAATATCATGGGCTAAATTGGTAATTGCTTCTTTCACCAATTGTTCCTGCCGCTGAAACTCGCTATTTTTATTTTTTTGTTTGACTAGATCCTGATTAAGTAACACAATCATCTCATTCAATTGCTTGTCCCTTATTTGAGTGGTGAGGAGAAGATTACTGTCATGACGCAGGATAAAACGTAGCTGTTGGTTGATTGTTTTTAATTGCTGTCGGTACTGCACTAATCTAAGAATCGTCAACAGACTGCAAATGCTTAAAAGTATTACCAGAATCGTCATGGTGTCATCTCCTCGTTATAGATCTCGTCTGTTTTTTATGGTCACACTTAAGCCCACTGTTAGCATCCCATAAATCAGAGCAACAATCACAGCTCTGATTAGTTGCCCCTTGGCTGAATCGATTGAGACTTGTGAAATGATCCCTGTTATGGTGTAATTGTTCATTGTAAAATCAGGTATTCCCAGACCTTGTTGTATCCATCGATCAATGGCATGATAGAGAAAAGCAAAGGCACCGAAACATAGTAAGACACTGACCAATAGGCTAACGATTGCCTGTCTAATAAGGGTGATAATCAGCAAAAGAATGCCGGCAAAAGCCAAGTGGAAGATAAACTGTAACCCCACTTCCTTGAGCAACTGACCAATATTCCCAAGAACTATCTCATCATAACTCATTTCCCCAGCGGCTAACACCGTGACCAGGCCCACTAGAAAGGCTAATACGATAAAAAGTCCTTGGCAAATAAATTTGGAAAAGAGGAGCCACCCCCGTTTTTGGACTTGTCCAGCAATGTTTTTTGTAAAACCTGAAGCTTCTTCATGATTAATAAAAAGTACGCTAAAAATGGCTAGTATTAAGATAAAGCTTTGACTTCTAGCAAAGACTTTAAAAAATTGTAAGAGACTCATTTGATCTGATAATAAATTTCCATCAAAGCCGATTCCAACAATAGCTTTAGGGACAGGCAATCCTTTTTGACTATCTAAAAGGCTTTCGTGGCTATTATTAATTAAAAAAACCAGAAAAAACGATAAACCGATTAAGATGTAATAGGTGCTTCTCGAACGTAACATTCTGTACACATCCATTTTAATCACATTACCCATGAGACTGACCTCCTGTTAAAGATAAAAAGTAGTCTTCTAAGGAAATTTGAGACAAACTGATCGAACGGATCGCCACATTAGCTTGTCCTAGCGCTAAATTAATCTCACTGCTTCTAGAGAGTTGCTCATAAACTTGAATGTTCTTTTGATCGATAACTTGATAGTCCCTGATTCCCATTTCTTCCAAAACCGTACAACCTAAACTTGGTTCATCTAACTGGATTTCAATGTAATCACTACATTCGCTCATTAATTTTTCGTGGGTCACTTCTTTTACAAGAACCCCTTGATGGATAAAGCCATAAGTTGTGGCCATCTTTTCCAGTTCCTCTAAGATATGGCTAGAGATCATGATGGTTATATTTTTTTCTTTTGCCAACTTGACTAATATATGGCGAACTTCTACCATGCCTTCCGGATCCAAGCCATTTAAAGGCTCGTCCAGTATCAATAAATCAGGTTCGCCGATTAATGCCATGGCGATGCCTAAGCGTTGTTTCATCCCCAGTGAAAAGCTTTTAACTTTCTTTTTGCGGACAGAACCAAGTCCCACTAACTCTAATAAAGAGCCAACATATGTTTTCCCTTTTAAGCCGATACATAGTTGCTTTAACTTTAAGTTATCAGCGGCACTCATATCACCATAAAGCCCTGGTGATTCAATTAATACGCCAATCCGGGAGAAATACCTGCTGACTTTCGGGCCTGATTCGCCAAATATGGAAATGGTACCGCTTGTTGGGCTAGCCAAGCCACTGATGGTTCGCATAAGAGTGGTTTTCCCTGCACCATTTCGACCGATTAAACCGTAAATACTCCCTCGCTCAATGTGAAGATCAACGGCGTTAACTGCCACTTGTTCTCTATAGCGTTTCGTTAGTTGATGTGTTTCCAATAAATAATTAGTCATTTTAAACCTCCTTGTCTTGCTTTCAGTTTACCCATCAAAAGCAAACTTAACGCCAAAAAAAGGTAAAGAAAAGTTAAAGAGCTAATTTTTCAAGGTGAAGCCCACTCCCCAAACCGTTTTAATCCAAGTTTCATTCCCTTGTTTTTTAATTTTTTGGCGTATATTGGAGATATGAACGTTGACCGTTTTATCTTCCCCTAGATAAAACTCATTCCAAGCGTATTCATAGATATCTTGTTTACTGAAAATTTTGGTAGGATACCTCATTAATAATTCGATAATTCTAAATTCTTGTGGGGTTAATAAAATAGGGATGCCTGACACCATTAGTGAATTAGTGTTTTTATCTAGTGCCAACGTTTCAAACTGGAGACGTTCATCGATTGGTTCTTTCGACCTCAGTTGTACCTTGGTACGTGCTACCAGTTCTTGAATATCAAAGGGCTTGGTCATGTAATCGGCCGCCCCACTTGTTAAGACTTTAACTTTTGAGGCCAGCTCATCAATCGCCGATAATACAATAATCGGTGCCTCTGTCTGACAAAGGATTAGGGGTATCAAGTCTTCTCCCCGTTTTCCAGGTAACATCAAATCTAAAATGATCAATTGAACGGTCTTTTTTTCCAACAATAGCAGGGCTTCTGTTCCGGAAAAAGCTTGAACACACTCATAAGACTCCATGGTTAAGGCTTCCTCAATTAGATCATTGATATAGGCATCGTCTTCAACTATTAGAATAGCTGTCATAATCTTCTCCTTACCTGACGCTTTCGTCATAAAAATAATGATTCAAGTATATCATTTAATGATGGTATAGCGAAAGGTGGAATTTAATGAAGATAGGCGACAAAAAAAGAAATGCTAGTCAGCATTCCTTTTTGTATTTAGTTTGTCTGAGGAAAAAACATAACTTTCCCAAAATGTTCATCTCCATGAGTCATTCGCTCAAAAATAAGCGGTCCTTCAACTAAAGGCAAGCGATGACTAATCATCGATTTCACTTCCAATGCCCCTGAGGCTAAAGCGTCGATGGTCGTTTGCCATTCTTTTCCCGGAAAGGGGGCCGAAATGGCGTTCCATGAACCTAAGACCGTCAACTCATTTCTGACAATTCGTTCAAAATAAAATCGTTCGATGGTAATATCGCCATAGGGAATTCCTAAAAAGACTACGGCACCTCCTTTTTTGGCGTAAGAATAAACTTGAGCCGATGTAATAGGTGAGCCGGCGGATTCCACCACGCAATCCGCCCCTAGACCCTTAGTCAGTCTTTTAACTTCGGTTATTGGATCGTCGCTGTTAATAGCCGCTGTGGCTCCAGCTTGAATGGCTGTTGCCAACGCCTCTTGATTGATATCAATCGCCATGATCTGATGGGCGCCTAATAGTTTGGCCCACTTGATGGCCAATAAACCGATATTACCGCAGCCCACCACCACCACATTATCGCCTGCTGTAACATTCATCCGATAGTAGCCGTGAAGGACTACTGAAGAAGGCTCAATCATCGCAGCCGATTCATAATCCACATTATCAGGGAGATTGACCACGTTCTTTTCTGGCAAGCAAATGAATTCTGCATAACTGCCTGGATGCCTAGCACCAATCACGGTTAATGAGTCACACCTGGCATATTCTGCTTTTTGACAATAATAACAGTCTTCCTGTCCTAAATCCTGACAGACGAGAGTGGGGCATCCCGTTACCCGGTCGCCTACTTTCAGGTTCTTAACCTGACTGCCCACTTGACTGACCTCACCTGAAAATTCATGGCCCCAAACCATCCCTGAAACATAGGGGCCAATTTTTTTATAGCGAGATAAATCCGATCCGCAAATGCCCACAGCTTGCACTTTTATGATGACATCTGAAGGAGTCTCCAAGACTGGTGGTTCTGCTTCTTCATATCTTAAATCTTCTTTTCCATACAATTTCAATGCTTTCATCCAATGTCCTCCTGATTCTTGGTTGATCCTTAAGATCCCTAGATCTTATTATGATCTAACCCTTGCCTCTATCGTCTCTTGCTGACAAAAGACCTCTCGACTTTCCTGACCTTCTCGTAATAAGATCCCTCTTCATCATTAAATAAGGCGGATGTCCCCACTACATAGAGATTGGCTAGAGGGCTGATTTTTTTGATGGTTTCCGAATTGATATTGCCATCTACTTCAATTAGTGGTTTTTTGGTAACCGTCTCCAGTTGCTGATTCAATTGTTTTAACTTATCCAAAACAGTCCAGTTAAATAGCTGTCCCGCAAAGCCTGGTTCCACTGTCATCATCAGTACTAACTCGATGTTTTCTAAATAAGGATATAACACGTCAACTGGGGTTCCTGGACTAATTGCCACACCAGCTTTAATGCCATGAGAGTGAATTTGTCCCAATAGTTTGGTGATATTATCCGTGGCTTCATAATGAAAGGTTAGATAATCCGGTTGAAGTCCAGCAAACATTTCGATGTAACTCTCAGGATTTTGACAAGCCAGATGGATATCCGTTGTCATTCCTTTTGTCTTAATGATTGGTTCAAGAACGTAGGGCCCCATGGCCAAATTAGTTACAAATACGCCATCCATAACATCACAGTGTAACCAATCGATGCCAGCCGCTTCCAAGGCAGCCAGTTCCTCTGCCAAATATAAGGGATCCCCACACATAATTGAGGCAACTACTTTTTCCACTTGTCTGCTCCTCTTTTCTTATTGATCTAGTCTCAATGCAATCTCTTTGTATGCCTGATCGGGTTTAGCCTTCAACCAGGATTCAATTACTAGTTCGGCATGTTCAACGCCTAATACACGGGCACCAACACACAGTAGGTTGGCATGATTGTGTTCCTTGGACTTGATGGCACTGTAAACGTCATTGGCCACGGCTGCCCTAATTCCCTGATGTCTGTTGGCGACTAAGGACATGCCTATGCCGGTACCACAAACTAAGATGCCCAAATCAATCTCACCAGCCAAAATTAACTGACTCATTTTTTCTGCAATTAAGACATGACTGGTTTTTACCTCACTCTGGCAGCCTATATCCAGCCACTCCATCTCAGGAAGTTTGATTTCCTTAAGCACTCGTGTTTTTAATTGATAACCTGCGTGGTCTGATCCGATGCCAATTTTCATTGTCTCACCTTTGCCTTTCTAATTCTTTCAGCTTTTTAATGGGAACGCTCCTGTCAGATTGATTAAAGATATAACTACCTGCGACTAAAATATCAACGCCAGCCTCTACGCATTGTCGGCCGGTTAACTGATTGATGCCCCCATCAACTTCTAATAAATAGGAAAGTTCCTTCTCTCTTCTCATCTGGTCAAGTTGGGCAATATTATCCAGTGTTCCTTCAATAAAGCTTTGACCACCATACCCTGGATCAACCGTCATTTGTAAGACCAAGTCAACATCTGGCAAAATAGTTCTTAACAGGCTAGGGGCGGTGCCGGGGTTAAGGGCCACCCCAGCTTTTATTCCTTGTTCTTTGATCAGCTGTATCGTTCGGTGAATATGTGGGCAGGCTTCATAATGGACGGTGATAATATCAGCGCCGGCCTGACTGAAGGCCTCGATGTATTCGTCTGGATTGGCGAACATCAAATGGCAATCCAAAACTTTCGTGGTCTTTCCTCTAATGGCCTTGACCACGTCAGGGCCAAAGGTCACATTGGGTACAAAGTGACCATCCATGCTGTCGATGTGAATAAAATCAGCGCCACTTTGATCAACGTCGATAATTTCAGTGCCAAGTTGAGTAAAATCTGCGGCTAAGATTGAAGGTGCTACTTGTGTCATCTCACTGCTCCTTGTCTTGTTTGTATTAGTTAGACTGACTGGCTTCAATACTTTTGTCAGCTTTCTTCCATTCTAGATTAGATTCTAGCAATACTTTAATCTCGTGGCCGGCCATCACGGCATCAAAGCCTTGACGCCAATCCTTTAAGTCAACTATTTTGGTAATCATTTTGTCGATCTTTATTTCACCTCGCGCCAGTAATTGCAACGCAATAACCCAGGACGACGGCTTTTGAGAACGACTTCCTACATACTCAATTTCCCGCTGAATGATTACTTCCTGATCCATTGAGTTCATTTTTTCACCAAAGAGCCCAACTTGGACGAACACACCAGCTTTACTGGTTAATGGCAATGCCTGATTCACTGCTCCAATAGCCCCTGAGCAATCAAAAACTCGGCTAACGCCATAGCCCTGTGTCACCGCCATCACCCGCTCTGGTAAATTTTCTGTCAGGGAATCCACTACCACATCGATGCCAATTTCTTTCGCTAAGGCTAAGCGATGTTTATCTTGGGTCACACCAGACATAATCACCATGGCGCCCTGGGCTTTAATCACCTGAGCCAGCAACAATCCAATAGGACCAGGACCAATCACCAAGGCAATATCCCCTTCGTTAATAGTCGTTTTTTCCAAAGCGGCATGAACGCAGCAAGCAAGTGGTTCGGTTAGAGAAGCGGCTTGATAGGTCACATTCTCAGGCAACACATGGCAGCTTTCTTCTCTTGAGAGCACATAATCCGTCATACTGCCATCGGCTTGAGTTCCTAGTCCTTTCCGTTGGGCACATAAATTATAATTTTTTGACTGACAAAAACGGCAATGGCCACAGGTTTCAAAGGTTGTTTCACTTGTTACTCGGTCTCCCACTTTGATTTTACTTACTTCTGGCCCGATGGCTACCACCTTGCCAGAAAATTCATGACCTAAAATGACTGGCGTTGCAGCGTTGTTGTACTCTCCTTTAAAGGTGTGAATATCCGATCCGCAAATCCCCGTGTAGGCCACTTTTATTTTGACGCGATCGCCATAAACTTCTGGTTCTGGTACGTCCAAAAAATCCATTTGATCATATCCTAAGGCTTTCTTTACAACTGCTTTCATGTCTTCCTCCTGCTAGTTTATTTAAAGAACGGTGCCACTAATTGAGAGAGCTTCAAGAAGAGCCATTTTAATGAGGCACCCCCTGTGTCCAATGAACTGATTTCACTGCCTAGTTTAGAAAACTGATCTAAGCCTTGCATCATCTCTGTATGTACAGGGGCAAAGTTAGTTGCCATTAACAAGGCCAAGGCGATAACAATCGTACCTGTAATAACGGAATGAAAGATATTCCCTTTGCGGGACGCCACAATATAGGCGGTGTAAAAAGGAATCGACGACAAATCACCAAAGGGTAAAACCTTATTCCCCGGAATGATAACGGCTAGTAACAAGGTGATTGGTACTAGGATCAAACCTGTGGAAATATTGGCAGGATGTCCAATGGCTAAGGCTGAATCAAGTCCTAAATACAGTTCCCGATCTTTGTAGCGTGACTGTAAAAATGTCCTAGCTGACTCGGAAATCGGAATGAGTCCTTCCATCAGAATTTTGACCATCCGCGGCATTAACAACATGACTGCTCCTAAAGAAATCCCTAGTTGTAAGGCGGCACCTGGATCATAGCCCGCTAATAAACCAATGACAATCCCAATAACCAAGCCCATCATCATCGGTTCGCCGAAGACCCCAAAGCGCTTTTGAATGGTTTCAGGTGAAATCTCAATATCTTTCAATCCTGGTATTTTACTGATGACCCAGCCAATCGGCATCCCAATTAAGCCGTATGAAACGGTTGAACCTGTGGGCAGTGAAATCCCTGGTAACCCATAAAACTCCTGAACCATTGGCGCCGCTTTATCGGCAATTTTCAAGGTAATCACTTCCATGAGGACTGCCACAAAAATGGCCCAAAGGAAGCTCCCCGTGACGATATAGCCCACTGCCCCGACTGCCATAAAGTGGTGAAAATTCCAAATATCGATATCCAGTGTTTTAGTAAACTTAATAAAAATCAAAAATAAATTAACGGCAATAATAATCGGGATAAGAATAGCTGCCACTGGTGATGCCCATGCTGCGGCAGCAGCAGATGGCCAGCCAGCATCAATCACCGTCAATTCTAAGCCAAAGCGCTCCACCATCTGTTGAGCTGCCACTCCCAGATTATCCGATAACAACCCAACAACTAAATTAATCCCAACAAAGCCAATACCAACCGTAATTGCCGACTTAAGGGCTTTACCAACTGACAATCTGAAGAACAAGCCGATAACAAAAATCGCAATTGGTAAAATTACTGTTGGTCCCAGCCCTAGTACATACTGAATTCCATTTAACAATGACTGCATTATTTTTCCTCCTTTTACTGATGGGTCCGGTGTCCACTATTGCTAAATGCTAAAGCATTAAGCATAGGGGCCCTCCTTTTACTTATGGGTCCGACCTTCAATTCTTAGTACCTTGGTGCTTAGAAATTGATGTGATTGAAGCCTTGCGGAAAGTCCACTATTACTACACTTCGCTTCGATCTCATCAATCTCTAAAAGTTAAAAACTTTAAGAGTTGAAGGGCTAAATGCTCTTCGCTACGCTTCGATGTCCCTTATCTCTATAGACTTACGTCTTAAGAATAACGGCTCTTCGCTTCGCTTCG
>NZ_CAUQJB010000059.1:0-12944 GCF_963518325.1 uncultured Vagococcus sp.
TTTAAACGGCTCAACACATCCGTTTTGGTGGCTCAAGCTATCCGAATTGATGGCTTAAATCAACCCGAAATAATCACAAGTTAACAACGGGTGAAATGGAAGTTCGTTTGTATAATGGCATTGATAAGTACATCTTATTCGCTGTTTTAAAGGAGTTGAAATCGAATGCTCGTTGATTACAGCCAAGTTAAACAGTTATTCATCGTTTGTGGGAGGACTGACATGAGACGAGGGATTACAGGCTTGGCAGCAATTATCACCGACACTTATCAACTTGATCTGTTCGATGATGCTCTCTTTCTATTTTGTGGCGGCAAGAAAGATCGATTCAAAGCGTTATACTTCGATCAAGATGGGTTTCTCTTATTGTATAAAGTCATCGAATCTGGTCGACTCCAATGGCCTAGAAATCAAGACGAGGTTCGCCAATTAACTAGTCAAGAGCTTCGTTGGTTATTGGAAGGGTTGTCTATCCAACAGCCTAAAGCAACTATGCCAGCAACACCAAGTTACCTCTCTTGAAAAACAGCTGAAACCCTTGATAATATTGGGATTCAGCTTTTTTATCTCGTTTGTTTATGGTATAATAATAACAAGATATCAAGAGAGAATGTGGGTGATTTAATTGACAGAACTGGAAAAAATATTAGTCGAAACAAATGAACAGCAGCGAATTCAACTTGAGAATAAAGCTCAACAAATTGAGCGCTTGGCTGAACAAATCGAGTATTTGACACGCAAGCTATTTGGGACGTCTAGTGAAAAAAAAGTCGATGAGAATCAGCTCTCTTTATTGGATGAAGATGAGTCTTTTTTCGACCAAGCAGAGACAACTGAAGAAAAAACCGCGGACACGTTCATTGAGAAGCGACCAAAAGTAATTGGTAGAAAAGCAGCACTCACCAAACATCTTCCAATTTTGGAAGAAATCCATCTAGACTTAACGGATGAGGAAAAATTATGTGAAGCCTGTGGGTCTCAGATGGATGAGATGGGGAAAACCAAACGAGAAGAACTCGTGTTTATTCCCGCTCGCCTAGAAAAAAGAATCTATCATGAACAGACGTACCATTGTATGACCTGTAAAGCTGGCGAATCCTGTTCGATCAAACGAGCAGAGGCCGCAAAGCAGCCGATTCAAAATAGTCTCTCAAGCCCGTCAATCTTAGCACAACTGTTTCACCAAAAATATGAAATGTGTCTACCGCTTCATCGTCAAGTGAAAGAATGGTTGACTTGGGGGTTAGATGTCAGCCATCGCACCTTGACCAATTGGGTCATTCTAGGAAGCCATGATTGGTTGACTCCTATCTAAGATCGACTTCATCAAGAATTGGTCAAAGAAGAGGTCTTAATGGCTGATGAAACCCCTTATCAGATTTTAAGACGCCCTGACGGTCGCCCAGCCACATCAGAAGCGCGTGTTTGGCTCTTTCGAACAATGGCTGACTGCCCACCTCCCATCGTCCTCTATCAATCAACCTTGACACGAGAAAAGAAAGTGCCTGAACAAACCTTGGCAAATTTCAGCGGTTACTTACAAACCGATGGCTATAGTGCTTATCAAAATCTACCAAATATTTGCCAAGTAGGATACTGGAGTCATGCTCGAAGAAAATTCGTGGATTGCGCTGATAAGAAAGGGAAAGCAGCCATCGGGATAGACTACTGCGATCAACTTTTCCGTTTGGAACGAGAGTTTACGGCGAAAGACTTAAGCGTTGAAGAACGACTGACGGCTCGCCAAGCGCATTCGCGACCAATTGTTGGGGCCTTCTTTGATTGGCTAAGTTCGTTTCATACGATGAAGGGGAAGTTACAAGAAGCTGTTCGTTATGCGCAGAATCAACAGGCTTCGCTGAGGTGGTTTTCGGAAGATGGGTGATTAGCTCTTTCCAATAATTTGAGTGAGCGGAGTATTAAAGCCGTTGTGATGGGCAGAAAAAATTACCTATTCAGCACAAGTATGGCAGGGGGACAAGCGAATGCTTTGGCACATAGTATCGTTGAAACGGCGATTGCGAATGGACTAAACGCCACGCGTTATTTGGAGTATCTATTTACCCATTTGCCCAATGTGCCATTTTTACAACAACCAGACCTTCTGGATGATTATTTGCCATGGAGTGACACGGTTCAAGTACATTGCCAACACCCCCGACTCAGCTAATAACCTCAAAACGTAGTGAACTGATTACTTACAGTTTACTAGCTTTGAGGTTATTTGTGTAGCCGTTCAGTATTACCTACTTACATTTGAAGGGAAAATACTCAAGTAATAGCAGTTTTATATCGAGTAAAGCATTTTCAAATGATGAACTAATATTTATACTCAAAAATTCACATGAATTTGAACGAAATATAAAGAATGAAGGAAGAGAATTGGGTGCAGGTCGAATTATATATATTATTAAAAGCTTATGAATATGGATTAATCCCTGATTCAAGCACGATGAATTTAAACAAAAATAATGGGCACCACTATCGTCAACAGATGCAGAAAAAATAGATGATAAAAAAATAGTAATTTAATCAAGTTACCTCAAACAGGTGAAGAAAAAGCGAAATGGGCCATTTCAATTTTAGGAATTATTTTATTAGTCGCTTATCTATAATGGTAAAGGAACTTTGATAGAAAGGCGAGTTGAATTATTTGTTTTCACTATGGTACGACCATTACCATATGTCCGATTTTTCTTTACCGTTTGCCTATTCAAATCCCTACTATCATAAGAGTATATAAGTTATATGAAAGAACCTTATCAGACGTGATAAAGAAGTGACTTTAATGGGGCTGAGTGGCTTAACGTAATTACGACAGAGGAACCGTTAACTTAATAGTTTATCCAGATTTAGTTAAGGGGATTACCGAAGTTGTTTATGTAAGTCTAAAGAAGTACCCAAACTAAAAATTGATGAAATGGTGAGGTGGAATTATTTATGGCAAAGGAACGTACAGCAATTGTAAATGAAGCAAGAAAGCATTTAGGAAAGCCTTATTCACAGGGCTCAGGTCGCTTAGGGCCAAATGTTTTTGATTGTTCAGGATTGGTTTATTATGTGTTTTTAACAGCAACAGGAAGAAAACTAGGAACGGTTACGTGGACTCAGGATAGGTCAGGAGAAAGAATTTCTGTAAGTGAGGTTTTACCAGGGGATCTTTATTTTTGGGGAGACCAAGGGAATACAAGTCATGTTGCAATTGCGATTGGAAATGGAGATTTTATTCATTCACCACAGGAAAATGAAGTGGTGAAAATAACAAATATACAATATTTTCCACCTAATTTTGCCCTTAGGATGGATTTATCAGAGGTAGCAGACCAAGAAATCATTACTCAAGGTAGTAAAGAATTAAGAGGAATAGGACTTGAATATCGTGTACACATTCCCAATCAAGGAGACCTCGGTTTTATGGTCCAAAATCAGGTTGCGGGGACTGTTGGTAAAAATATTCCTTTGCAAGCAGTAGATATTTTTTTCAATGGGTCATCTAGTTATTTTGAAGTAGAAAGTCATATAAGTGGTCTTGGCTGGCAAAATACTGGCTCAAAGATTGGTGTTAAGGGGAAGAATAAAAATCTAGAAGCCTTTAAATTTATACTAAAAGCAAGTATGGCAAATCGTTACACGATTGAATATCGCTCGCACAGTAGTAACGTAGGCTGGGGAGAGTGGACGTTTGAAGGTCAGGAAAGCGGTGTTACAGGTAAAAATTTACCAATTCAAGCCATTCAATTTAGATTAAAGCAAAAATTTATTGCTCAAGGAACGGCTAATCCGACTAAACAAGGGTTGGAATATCGGAGTTATGTGCAAAACCAAGGCTGGTTAGGCTATGTAAAAGAAGGTAACCTATCAGGAACGACTGCTAGAACCCTTCCTATGGAAGCTTTAGAAGTAATGCTGAATGGTGTTTCTCTAAGTGTCCAAGGGCATGTAGCGCAACTAGGATGGCAACTAGTAGGGACCACAGCTGGTAGTATTGGCAAAGCATTAAATTTAGAAGCCTTCAAAATTATGTCGGAAAAAGTAATATATCGTGCCCATATTCAAGACATCGGTTGGCAGGAATGGAAGACGAATGGCGAAATTGCTGGAACAATTGGTAAGGTGAAATACATTGAAGCGATAGAAATAAAAGTCATTTAAATGTTGAGATAAAGAGCCCTCCATCCGTAAAAAAGGATTAAGGGCTTTTTATTGAGCGGATAGACTCTAGTAGATTATTATGCTGTCAATTCACGTCACATTACCGGTGCATCTGTTTCTCATTATAAAGAGCATCGTGTTGTCCATTAACTAACTTATTTAATTTCGAGAGCCTTTTTATCAATCCAACCTTTTAAGTCGGGGCTGAACACATATGAACCTGAATCTTGTGTGATTTTTATTGATTTTCCGGTGTGATTATCAGTAAAATCTAATCGAGCGAACCCTTTCATGCCCCAGGGTAATGTGTCAATGTTTTTTCTGATTGCTAATATTTTTGCCGTTTTATTTATTTCGGTAATCGTTGTTTTTGTATTAGTTACTTTGTTATTATTGGGAGTTGAATCAACGGATTTTTGGAGGTCAATATTAAATGCTTTTTTGTCAATCCAGCCCAAGTTAGGAACATAGTAGTAAGAACCATTTCTTGCTGTTACAGTCACATTTTTTCCAAGATAGTCTTTTGTGTATCCTAAGCTGACAACTCCAGCGTACCAAGGAACTGGATCAATATTGTATCCAGAGTATTGAATGACTCCAGCACCGTTTACGGAGATTACTTCATCCAAGCCTTTCTTATCGATCCATCCTTTTAGCTCGGGGCTATAGGCGTAATAACCTGAATCTTGTGTCAATGTGATTACTTTTCCAAGAGATGAAGAGGTTGTGCCGAGTTTTCCATAGCCTTTTTGTCCCCATGGAAGAGTGTCAATTTCTTTTTCAACTCTGTTGATCATAGCGGTCTTAGAAATTTCAGTGTAGATCATTTGGTTTACAACAGGTGATGGTGTGTCAGATAGAATTCTTCTGGCAAAACTAGGATAAAAATACTTTATATCGACTGTCGTAACATTCTGGCCAGGTTGTGGGGCGTGAATCATTTGGTTATTACCCGCATAGACTCCTACATGATAAGTTGCACCACGACTTCCGTAAAATAGCAAATCACCTGGTAATAAACTAGCAAGGCTAACTTCCTTACCTTTCGTTTCTTGATTGGTTGTTCCCATGGGGATATCCACCCCAACAGCATTTTTAAAGACGTATCTCACTAATCCGCCACAATCAAATGAGCTTGGACCTTGGGCCCCCCATGCGTAAGGCTTGCCAATTTGAGCCTTTGCCATATTAAGGACCTTAGTTTGATCAGTTGTCATAACAGCCCGGGTTAAAAAAGGTTGTGATGTTTCGGCATTGGGGACTTCAGGGATAGCGATTATTTGTGTGTATTGCTCGATAGTAAACCCAGCTTCTAAAGCTTGATTTAAATCATCAGTGTTATCCCGTTGTCTTTCTGTGGCATGAGCAGTTGTTCCGCCGATACCAGCAAGTACTAAGAGCATGGCGGCAATTTTAAGTGTTTTTTTCATTTGTCTTCCTCCTAATATCTATTGAACAAATTAACTCTAACACAATTATCTGAGTTAGGTAAAGCGTTTTCAAAGTTTTTTAAAAGTTTAAAATGTTGTAAATAACACACGATTAATTATTGAAGTGAGCTATGCATCGTTGTAGGTAAAAATCATATAACAGTTAGCTTAACGAAACTTTTTTTTAAAAGTATGTTTTTTGTTTGAGGTTTTATTTAATCAATACTTTTTTAGCTAATGAAAAGTAAGTTGAAGTAATAATATTATACAGACAGCAGAGATGGAGATTCCAACAGAAGAAGCCAAGACTGGCACGAGACATACTTAAGAACGGACTGCTTCGCCCAAAGTAGAAGAGAAAACAGGCCTTATAAGGGTTAAAGGTGCCAGCCTACCTCAAACAGATAAGGAGAAGACAAAATGGATACTATCGTTAATTGGCTCATTAATTAAGCAATCTCAATGAGATCCAATTGGATGACTCTAACAACTCTCGAGTCGTCGGTAAATTGGCAATACCAGCCATTGAACTGTATTTGCCAATCGTGCCAGGAGCAGGTTCAAAGAATCTGATCAGAGGGGCCGCAACACCCGTCTTGTATCAAAAGATGGGGGATCTAACTTATCGCTTAACATCGGAAAAAATCCGATTTGATCAGCAGCTCTTATTTGGTTCGCTAGCTAAATTAAAAAATGGAGACTTGATTTTTTTGACTGACGGAAGAACCATTTACGAATACGGGGTAATAAACCTATCAGAAGAAGACACAGTAAATGAGGGTTTTTTTCTTAAAGAATATGAAGTCCTTTTTTTAGTTCTCTATACTAAAGGTAAGTCAGGACAAGTCGCTGAAGCAAGGCTAAACCAAGTAGCTGATTATGAACTAAGCGATAGTTATTTTAAAGGTATTTTGAATAAGTAGAAAAATAGACAGAAAGTTGGGAGGACTAGTGCTTATCAGGACGTTAACTCTGCACTTAAGTGAAGCATAGCAAGAAAAGGTTGTTTTTTTAACCAGCCTTTGCATAAGGTGATGCAAATTTAGAAGCTACATATAGAACAAAATAATGTCAAAAGTATGTCTACCGTAATATCATAGGAACATGAAATCAAATAACTGGAAGAGGTGTTGGTTATGATAGACCATTTTTTCGATAAACTGGAACGGCATATTTTTTGGAGGGGAATTGTGGTAATTTATCTCTTCCTCTTCGGTTGGTTGATTTGGTTTTTGATTCACTAAGTTATCTTTAATCGTAATAAAACTGGAGTACACTCATAAGGCTGTTGAAAAAGTTCGAATTTTCGGTTAAGAAAATTCGAACTTTTTATTTTTTCCTACTAGTATAGTAATTACTAATAAACTATGAAGGTTCATCCTCACTTGAACTTCTATTTCAATCTATTTTGGGAACTAGGTTTTCATGTTTTTTCTGTTTGGCTATTTTATGAGTTTTTCAGCAGACTCTACACTCATTGAGTGTATTTTTTTTTGAACATTACCATATGGGCTGCTTTTATTTACCGTTTACCTATCCAGATATCTTTTATGATAAGAGTATATAAGTTATATGAATGAACCATATCAGACGTGATATGACCAAGACAGTAACATAATTCAATTAAGAAAAGAGGAAATTAATATGGCAATTGGATGGGGATGGCCTTTTCCAAAAGTAGGCGAAGGCAGTTTTTCAGGAGGACAGTTATTTGGAAAGAACCCTGGTGGTGAATTTAGACCAAACGGGTTTCATAATGGACTTGATTTTGGTTCAGTGGATCATCCAGGGAGTGAGATTTGTGCCATACATGATGGAACAGTTGTCTTTGCTGGTTGGGCACCATCTGGCTACGAAGCCCTAGGAACAGTTGTAGCCACTAAATCAGACGACGGTTATTATGTCGTCTATCAAGAGTTTGGCACAAGTACGGCTAATATTCGCGTTAGTGTGGGTCAAAAAGTGACATTGGGACAAGTTGTTGCGACACGTAATACAAGTCATTTACATTTAGGTGTGACGAAAACAGAGTGGTTAAAGGCTCAATCTTCAGCCTTTAGCAATAATGGCGTTTGGTTGGACCCACGGGATATCATTAAGAAAGGAATTTTTAAACCAATTCCAAATGATCGTACCCCTCATAATGTGATCACTTATTGGTATCCAAGTGAAACAAATGGTGGTTTTAAACTGGTGACAGAGTATTGTAAATCAAGAGGCTGGGGGTACCGCGTTGTAAAGAATGATAAAGGGCAACTAAAAATTGTCGTTGGTTGGTTTCATCAAGATTCTGAAGGGAAATTTGAACTGGAAAAATTATTGGCGGATCATAACTTGGCTTATACGGTTAAACTGCACGGAGAAGGGGACGGTGCTTCCTCTAACAGCTCAAAACAGGATATAGTGACCTATTGGTATCCAAACGAGGCTAATGCCGGCTATCAGAAGGTCATCAACTTTTGTAAAATAAAAGGGTGGGGATACAGACTGGAAAAAAATAGTAAAGGACAAATTAAAATAATTGTAGGATGGTTCCATGTTAATTTTTCAGGAAAAATTGAACTTGAGAAATTTTTAGCGGCTAATAATTACAATTATGTGGTTGATTTTTTCTATTAAACTAATCTCAAACATGCATAAAGAGTGGGGAAGGGGAGAACTAGTGCATACGGGTTCTCCCTTTTGTCATGTGGCAAGCTATCACCAAATTTAAAATGGAAACAGTTGATTATGGTGGCACCTTACCATATTCCCACTAAAAGCTTACCGTTTGAAGTCTTTAAGAAACGATACAATCAATTTAGATGATCATCTAAAAAAAGAAAATAGAAAGAGGGAGAAATGATGGCGACACAACTAGAAACAGCAACAGCAATTTGGAAATACTTAATTGCAAAAGGATGGAGTAAAGAGGCAATCGCGGGAGTTCTTGGAAATATGCAGTCTGAAAGTGGTATTATTGCCGATCGCTGGGAGTCTGATATTGTTGGAAATATGAATGGTGGGTATGGTCTTGTCCAATGGACACCAGCTACTAAGTTTATTAACTGGGCAAATTCCAATGGGTTAAATTATCGTACATTGGATGCACAATTAAGACGAATCGAATGGGAAGTAGCTAACAATGTTCAATGGTGGCATCCAACTCTCACGTTTAAACAATTTACTCAACGAGCAGTTAGCCCAGAAGAGTGTGCATCTCTTTTCATTACATACTATGAACGTCCAGCTAATCCGAATCAGCCCAACAGGCAAACACAAGCACGGGCTTGGTATGAAAAATTGAAAGGTATCAATAAACCAATTCCAAATGATCGTACCCCTCATAATGTGATCACTTATTGGTATCCAAGTGAAACAAATGGTGGTTTTAAACTGGTGACAGAGTATTGTAAATCAAGAGGCTGGGGGTACCGCGTTGTAAAGAATGATAAAGGGCAACTAAAAATTGTCGTTGGTTGGTTTCATCAAGATTCTGAAGGGAAATTTGAACTGGAAAAATTATTGGCGGATCATAACTTGGCTTATACGGTTAAACTGCACGGAGAAGGGGACGGTGCTTCCTCTAACAGCTCAAAACAGGATATAGTGACCTATTGGTATCCAAACGAGGCTAATGCCGGCTATCAGAAGGTCATCAACTTTTGTAAAATAAAAGGGTGGGGATACAGACTGGAAAAAAATAGTAAAGGACAAATTAAAATAATTGTAGGATGGTTCCATGTTAATTTTTCAGGAAAAATTGAACTTGAGCGATTTTTAGCGGCTAACAATTACAATTATGTGGTTGATTTTTTCTATTAAGATAAAAATTTGTCAATATTGAGAGAGGTGTTTGGTTATTTAGGAACAAGAGTGTGTCATTATTCTAAAATAACCATATCCGACGTGATAGAAAATAAAAGGAAAAAGGTGAATAAGTGGCAAATGAAACGATGGTAATCTCACAAGTGGGGATTAATTTAATCAAAAAATGGGAAGGTGTTAGATTAACAGCCTATCAGGATGTAGTTGGTGTGTGGACAATTGGATATGGTCATACAAAGGGTGTCTATGCTGGTATGAACATAACCCAAACTCAGGCTGAAGCATTCTTAAAAGAAGATATTATCAGCCATGTGGCTTATTTGAAAAAAGTAGTTAAAGTAGTACTTACTCAAAATCAGTTTGATGCCTTAGCAAGTTTTCACTTCAATTTAGGGGCATATGTTTTACAAAATGACACGACCTTATTAGAGTATATAAATAATAGCAAATGGCAACAAGTAGGTAATCAAATGAAAAAGTATGTGTATGCAGGTGGTCAAGAAGTTCAAGGATTAAAAAATAGACGAAATGACGAGGTGGAATTATTTATGGCAAATGAACGTTCAGCAATTGTAAGTGAAGCAAGAAAGCATTTAGGAAAACCATATTCGCAAGGCGCAGGTCGCTTAGGTCCAAATGTCTTTGATTGTTCAGGGTTGGTTTATTATGTATTTTTAACAGCTACGGGAAAACAATTAGGGACAGTTACTTGGGCCCAAGATAGATCAGGAGAAAGAATTTCTGTCAATGAGGCCTTGCCCGGGGATCTTTATTTTTGGGGTGTCCAGGGTAATACAAGCCACGTTGCAATTGCAATTGGAAATGGCGACTTTATTCATTCACCACAGGAAAATGAAGTAGTGAAAATTACGAATGTAAAGTATTTTCCGCCTAGTTTTGCTTTGAGAATGGACTTAAAAGAATTACCTGACAGCAAATTTAAAACAGGCGACATTGTTGGCTTTAATTCACAAGCCCAAACGTGGGTTGGTGGTAAAAGTATCGGGGCAGATAATCTAGCTCGTGAGTATAAAGTGAGCAAATACAATGCTGATGGCAGCCTTTATATTGTGACAATTGATAACGCTTGGGGCGGCAATGTTAATGAGAATGACATTGAAATCAGCAAACGAAGCAAGTTGTTTAAGCTCGGGGATTTAATCGGATTCAAAGAACAAGCGACAACATGGACAAGTGGTAAAGCGATTGGAGCTGATAACTTGGCCCGTGATTATAAAGTAGCGAAACTCAACAATGATGGGACGATCTATATTAAGACAACTGATGATGCTTGGGGTGGAAATGCTCGGGAGCAGGATATTGCTATTAGTAAACGATCTAAAAAAGTTAAAGTCAATGATAACGTCGGATTTAATTCAGGGGCGTCAGCCTGGACAAGTGGTAAAGCCATTGGAGAGGATAATCTAGCTCGCGATTATAAAGTCACTAAGTTATTAGTTGATGGAACCGTCTTAATTACAACTCTTGATAACTCATGGAGTGGCCTAGTCTATGACAAGGATATTGAGATTAATCAGCGAAGTAAAAAGTTTAAGGTGGGTGAGATAGTTCGTTTTAATAGTTTTGCTACCACTTGGACGAGCGGGACAGCCATTGGTGCTGACAATCTAAAAAGAGAGTACGTCGTCACTAAACTGTATGTTGATGGCACAATTTATGTCAGAACCACCGATAACGCTTGGGGCGGTAATGTATTTGAAAAAGATATTGAATTAAGTCGACGAATCAAGCTAAATGATGTGGTTAGATTCATTAATTCCGATGCAGTCTGGACAAGTGGTAAACCAATTGGTGCAGATAATTTATTAAGAGATTACGTCGTAAAAGGGTTTAACAGTGATGGCACGGTGTATCTAACGGTCCCTGATAATTCTTGGGGTGGTAATGTTTACTATAAGGATATCGATGTAAAAAAGTAAGGGGAATAGGTTAATTAAGTGTCCATTGACTAGTAATAAGTTTGGAGATGAACCTTGACGATGTAGAATTTATCACCAATTATTAGTTCCTAATAATATTTTGAATCTAGGTTCAACAATTGGCGCGGATCGGCTACAATAGCAAACACTAAAATATCTGAGCTTACAGTTAGAATAAAAAAAGAACTATCCTCCATTTTATTAATTTATAGGATAGTTCTTTTTTATTGAAGATTAGGAGTACAATATAATTAAATACCTGATTCTTCAGAATTGTTACCCCATTTTGAAATAGAATCTAGAAAATCACAGATTGATTTATGATTTTTAGGCGAATGTATCTTTCAGCAGATTTTAACTCATCGCCTTTCAGACAAGATATACCTTCTATTTTCATTAGCTGGTTGGTTTTTCTAACTTCAGAGTTAGTTGGATACAATTTATGAATATTTGCTCTCTCAATTTCAGACGAACTGATAGAAGGTTAAGGTACTTTTGCAGCTATCAAAGAATTATGACAATTTTTCCCCATCTTTAACTAAACCTAGATCGGGCAGAGCGACAGCACAGATGCAATGACTCTCAATGGCCTAAGAATTGAAAAAATAGTTTGAAAACTTCAGTTTTAAAAGTGGTTGGAAAAAATTAGACTTTCCTAAGTAGCTTTGTTTTTTACTATTATGTTAATTGACTGAGACAGGGGGGATATCAGTTTGTAGAGTAACCATTTTTTATTCGAATCAATTTAAACGAAAGTCCACTATACACCACAATCCTGTCAAAAAAACGTTCTACCAAGGAATGTTTAATATAGGACAATCGATTTTTAACGTGCCTCAAGGAGCACCTAGGTCTAAAGTGACAGGCAATATAAAAGATTATCAAAATAAAGAGCCGATGGTGACAAAAGAAATAGAGACTCAATTTACAAATGGCTCAAAAGGACCATGGGTTGAGATTAGTGTAGATGGTAAAGTGTTAGGAATAATTGATAAAAAAGTAATGGTTGACTTTTAATAGAAACGATAAACTAATGACTATGGCATTGCTTTGTTAAGTAAACTAACACCAAATTTGTTACAGCATAAAAAACTCACATTGCACATGAGATAGAGATGTCCTTGAAATTGACGTTGATTAGAAAACAAGTAACGTCAATTAATGTGACTGATGAAACGTTACAGAGTAAATCAAGTGGGTTTGTTAACATATTCTGTGTTATATCTAATTTAATGTAGAAAAAATGCGGAACCGTTGCGTAAAGTTCAGTATTATTTTATCAAAAACACATGAAAGGAAATGAGAAGACTAATTAAAATAAGGTTGCAGCTTTTTGTTAAAAAGACTGGTTTTCAGTTATCTTTCTTTAGTCAAGAAGCGATTGCGCCTTAATTTTTAATGGTTACTGACAAACGAATTCCCCAACCAAAATTATTTAATCCCCACCAATCCCCCAATTGGCACACTTCTTGCAATATAAAAGAGCCCTTCAAACAGCCAGAAATCAGCCATTAAAAGAACTCTTGTTTTCGTGTTATTTAATAAAAAAAGGATTGACACCGTTTTCAAGGGGTTATACAATATAGGCGTTAAGATAAACCCAAAATGACAGATA
>NZ_CAUQJB010000060.1:0-9270 GCF_963518325.1 uncultured Vagococcus sp.
ATTAAAAATAGGCATTGATGATATTACTCATCAACACCATTTATTATAGAGCCAAAAGAAAACAAGTGATATCAAAAATCAATCTATACCTTAATAGCGTGAGGCATTTTTTGGACTAGCGTCAGTGATGCAACCCTTTTTTGAAAAAAATAGATGATGATTCAAACTTTAATTATTATAAAAACCTCCTGAAAAAGACTCTTAACAATTTAGTTAAGAGTCTTTTTACTGATTGTCTTTCTCACGTTTGCGTTGCTCTTTATTCCAATAATAACCTGCAATCATATTATCAATAGCTTGTTTATCTTCTTCTGTGACTTTGACGTGGTTATATGTTAAGTTAGAGGCATTTCTTAGTGGTTCGTCCAATTTAATAATTTCTTCACTGATCATGAATTGAGACGTGGCTCGCCCGAGTAAATAATCGGTCGAAACATTAAATAGCTCCGCCAGTTTAACTAATGATTCTTTGTCAGGGCTTCGCGTATCATTTTCGTAGCCAGAGATAGAAACTTTAGTGACATTCAAAAACTTACCTAATTCTTCTTGAGTCATTCTACTTTTTAATCTGAGCTCTTTTAATCTAACGCCAAAGGACATATGGACACCCCATTTCATACAACTATTATACGTTAACAATTTGTTAACATCAATGTGGAATAAAAAAGTTAACAAAATAGAAATAATTGTATTGACAGTTAATTTTTTGTTAACTATAATAGAATTAATTTAAATTGAGAGATGAGGCGAAACCAAATGATATTGAGTAAATTGAAAAAATTGAGAGAGACGCATAATAAAACTCTGCAAGATATGGCAAAAGTATTGGGGATAACTAAGCAAGGGTATTGGTTGATTGAAAATGGCAAGAGAAAACTATCTTATGAGAACGCGGTTAAACTATCCAGTCTATTTGACAAAAAACCAGATGATATTTTTTTGTCTTCTTTGTTAACAAATGAGGAACAAACGGTAGATGATGAAGAGTGACTTAATGATATGTAAATGTCCGTTAAATTATTGACTTAGATTAAGTGGCTAACGGGGAGTCTGTTAGTGAAAAGAGGGCACTTTTAAGGTAATCTGGATATAGATAGTGTGAAAATCATAATACATTATGAAAACGTTTTGTTAGAATTTAATTTGAAAAACTATGAAAGTCGTGATTCGACATGCAAGATATGAAGATGATGACAGGAGAACACCCCATGTCATCTTCCTAGCAAAAGTATTATGAAGACCAGACTCTAGAATGAATAGAGAACTGAATTAATCAGGAATACTTAGTTATAGTGTCGGTCTTGTGGCAGAGAGGGGGATATTTTCACCGTATGATATTTTGGGTTACTTTAACTAAAAGGGAAACAGCTACCATCTGGGGATTATGTTGACATCGAGTGGGACTTCCTTTTATCTTTTGGCATTAAGGTGATAGAATGAGAGTAAATCATTTATTGAAAATCAGACAAACAGATGTCAAAGGAGCAGTGAGAGATGAATTTTCTTTTTTCAATTGACGATCGTTTTGTCAAGCAATTTAAAACGACGTTATTATCAATCTACTACAATTCTCGAAAAGGGCATCATAATGTCTACGTTCTTCAAAAGGAACCACTAAAGCAAGCCGAAGAGGTGCAGCAATTTTGTCAGCAATTGGAGATGACTTACTATCCTTTATTGGTTGAGGATGACTTTCAGGGAGCACCAGTCTCTAAACGTTATCCAGAAGCGATTTATTATCGATTGTTAGCTTGGAAGTATCTACCTGAAGATGTTAAGAAGATTTTGTATTTAGATGCAGATATTTTATGTTTGAATAATCTCGGTCCATTATATGACTTAGACATTAGTGAGTACTTATATGGGGCCGCTAGTCATGCTAATTTGACTAACGTTACCACGGTGATTAACAAAGTACGACTTAAATCATATGAGTCGGAAGGGTATTTTAATTCAGGCGTGTTGTTGATGAACATTGCCCAAATTAAAGATGAGGTTAAGAGCGAAGATATTTATCAGTTTATTGAAGAAAACAAATTGACTTTATTTTTACCAGATCAGGATATTTTAAATGGTTTATACGGTGAACGAATCGTAGCCATCCCTGATGAAGTCTACAATTATGATGTGAGAAAGAATGCGACTTATGAAGTGTTAAGTAAAGGAAAATGGGATTTGGATTGGGTGATAGAGCAAACTGTCTTTTTGCATTTCTGTGGGAAGGATAAGCCGTGGTATGACAACTATAAGGGACGCTTTAGCTCTGTTTATAAACACTATTACCATAAAGCAAACGATCAATCAATTAAATAAACTATGACCAACATTCCAGTGGGATGTTGGTCATAGTTTATTTAGAGGGTTACTTGGCTAGCTAGTTTATCCAAGTCATAGAGTCCATCAGCCGGCTTGTCAATCATCATCGATGAGATGGTTAGGACATCTACCGCTAACTGTTTAAAGCCGTTGACTCTACAAATTAAATCTGCTACTTGCCACTGGTTAATAATTTCGTCAAACTTAAGAAATGACTGAATGTCCAGTGTCTGATTTGTTTCGTTCTCGACGCGAGCTTTAATAACTTTAGCAGTCTCACTGGGGATATTTTTAGTTTTATAGTGAGTTTCAACAAGTCTAAGAGGTTCTGAGCTATTTTTAGCGTAATTCAGAACTTCGTCAATAAACCTTTTGACTTTAAATTGAAAATTACCGCCTAAAAAAATAGGGATAATCAAGGAGGATTGCTCAATTAAGAGTCGTTGTGCGTCACTAAGGCCTGCTGTACCAATAATCAGCGGCTTATTTTGTTTAATGGCGTAGTGTAAGATCGTCTCGAGATTCTCTTGATGAGAAAAATCAACGATAATATCAAAGGACTCAGATATATCCTCCAACTGGGTGTAATTGTAATAGTGGTCATCACTGCGACAAATCCCAGCCACAATCCGTGTTTCAAAACTGTTGTTGGCAACCTGTAAGGCTAGACGACCAGTTCGTCCAGTAATGCCACTCCATAAAATAGTTGTTGTCATTGTCATGCCTCCTCGTTATGATTATAGATCAGTTTCTTTTGATAAAAGTCGTAAAATGGGAGAGGATGAACTTTCATTGTTAAAGCCTAATGAGACGTGGCGGGAACTAGATGTCAGATTATCCTACGTCCTCTTTAAATGGGTCTTAATGCTTGGGCCAGTTTAATCTAGCGAAACCTTAGCCTGCAAGTGATACATCTCTGCATACAAACGATTTAGATTAAGCAAGCTTTCATGAGTTCCTTTTTCTTTAATTTCACCCCGATCCAAGACGATAATTTGATTAGCATTTTGAATGGTTGATAATCGGTGAGCAACAATAAAGGTCGTTCGGCCTTCTTTGACGACTTCCATGGCATGTTGAATGATTTCTTCAGTCTCCGTGTCAATATGAGAAGTTGCTTCATCTAAAATTAAAATCTTAGGGTTGCTGGCCAATGTTCTGGCAAAGGCAATTAGCTGACGTTCTCCTGATGAGAAAGCCTGTCCTTTTTCGAGTACTGGCTCGTGAATCCCTAATGGTAATTTTTCAAGCAAGGCTTTCCCTCCAACTTTTTCAATAGCCTCTTGGACCATCTGGTCGGTAATTCTCGGGTCATTCATGCTGATATTGGTCGCTACTGTACCACTAAATAAATAAGGCTCCTGTAAAACAATACCCATCTGTTCGCGAATACTTTCCCGGTTGTAGTCGGCTAATTCTTGCTGGTCGATCAAGACTTGTCCCTTTTGCGGGTCGTAAAAACGGAACAATAAATTGATGATTGAGCTCTTTCCAGAGCCTGTATGTCCCACTAAGCCAATAGTTTCTCCTTTGGCAGCAGAAAAATGAATGTCCTTCAAAATCGGTTTGTCAGGCTGATAACCAAATGTTACATGATTAAAGACCACATTCCCATCACTAAAGTTAATAGGAGTGGAACTGTCATTTTCGATCGGTTCGTCTAATAATTCAAAGACGCGTTTTGCTCCGGATAACGCCTGTTGTAAGGTTGACATCAGTCGCACAAGTTCTAAAATAGGATCAAATAAACGAGAGATATAATTAATAATGACGTAAATAGTGCCGATTGAAAAACCCATAACGCCATCGACAAATTGTGTGCCCAGATACATCAAGACAGTCAGCATTACCAAATTTTTAATAAAGGTTGAAAAATCCCAGGATAAGACAGCGTCCAAGCGAATCGATTTTAGTCGTGTATCCAGCCATTTTTGGTTGGTTTCTTCAAATTCCTCCAGCATCGTGTCTTGCTGATGATAAAGTTGAACAATCGACACACCTTGAACGATTTCAGCAGTGTGACTATTAAGCTCACTAACGGATTCCCGCCATTTTTTATTAATCGGCGTGGCTAATTTAACATAAGTCCACTGCCAAATGGCGAAGAAGGGTAACAAAATTAGTAAGCCAGTTCCAATGGTAGGGCTGACCCAATAAAGAGCCACGTAAATCGCAATCACCGTTAATAAATCAATAATCACGGTATTACTAAAGTTCAGATAAAAATTCGTTCGCAACAACTCGACGTCGTTGACGATTCGAGCGGAAATTTTTCCAGCAGGCTTATCATCGAAATAAGAAACTGGAAGTTTTTGCATATGACCATATGCTTGATCCCGTAATTTTTTACTGACACTGTTTGAGGCATAGGCCAGTAGTAAGTAACTAGCGTAACCACAGAGACTGCTGATTAAGGTTATCAGCATAAAAAAGCCAAATTGTTGAATCAAAACCCCGAAGTCAACGTTGTCTTGACTGGCGACCTGAGTAGATACGTAGTCAATCATTCGTTTACCAATCATCGGAACATAAATCGACGTGCTGGCGGCCAGTAAAGATAGGAATATTCCGACACCATAACGATAGGGTTCATATTTAAAATAATTCAGTAATCGATTAAAGGTTGTCATCGTCTTTCACCTCCATTTGTTGGGTCATGTATTGCGTGTAATACCACCCTTTTGAGCGAAGTAGCTCTTGTGGGGAGCCTTGCTCCACAATCGTTCCATCTTCAATAATAATGACTTTATCGGCTTCGGCAATGGCTGATAAACGATGGGTGACAATAATATTAGTTTTATCCTGACGAATTGAGCGGATGTTATCAATAATCGCCCGCTCTGTTTTAGCATCAACGGCTGACAATGAATCGTCTAAAATTAATAAATCAGGTCTGCGAATCAACGCTCGAGCAATAGATACCCGTTGTTTTTGACCACCGGAAATCGACACACCTTTTTCGCCAATCAAAGTTTCCAGACCCTCTGACATGTGGTCGATATCAGTCGTAAAATTGGCAGATTCGATAGCGTCTGCCATCTCAGCATCATCGGCCTGGCGATTACCAAAACGAATGTTGTGCCCGACAGTTTTTGAGAACAGGATATGCTCCTGGGGCACATAGCCGATTAGGCCTTCTAATTTTGTCATATCATAGTCTTGAATCAAGCGACCATTAATTCGAATGGCCCCGATTTTGCTGACGGGGTATTGACGTAATAATTGGCGAACCAAGGTAGTTTTACCACTGCCTGTTTTCCCCACAATTCCAAGGGTTTCACCACGTTTTAACTCAAACTCAATCTGTTTCAGAGTACAGGTTGAGTTAGTTGGATATTGGAACATGTACTCTTTGAACTCAATTTGATTGATGGTATTTATTTCTTCATTTCCTTCTTTTTCTAATTGATCGTCTGCTTGAAGAAGTTCTTCAATTTTTCTGAAAGAGACATTCCCTTGTTGGTAGACCAGCACAATATCAGATAAGCCCCATATTGCACCGCTGAGCATCCCTAAATAGATTTGAAAGGCAATTAGCTGGCCAATGGTCATTTGCCCTTGGCTGATTAAATAGCCACTGTAGGTCAAACCGATGGCGGTGCTTAATCCTGTTAATAATTTAGCGATCTGATTAATGGCACCATTATAGACGACCAAATTATTGGCTTTTTTTAGAACCTCCGCTGTCCGTTTTTCAAAACGAGTCTGCTCCAAATCCTTTTTACCATAAGCCCGCATGACGCGAACGCCATCGACCATCTCTAACACTTCGTTACTTAATTTAGCCACGGAATCTCGGTTATCTTCGTAAAGGACATCAATCTTTTTCCACAAACGAAAAACAATGTAACCAAATAATAGCAATGGTAAGGTACTAAACATTGCCGCTTGCCAAGAGGTTGTTATAATCATAATGACCAGAATGCTAATGGCCCAGGTAACATTAGAGACAATTAGCATAAAACCATAACCAATCGTATCACCTAAATAGTCAATATCGCTGGTCATCCGGGTCATCAAGTCTCCTGAACGGAACCGCTCATAAAAAGGGGTTCTTAAATTCAATAACTTTTTATACGTCTTTCGTCTCATTTCTGACTGATAGTGATAGGATTGACTAAACAAGGTCATCACCCAAATAATATCTGTCATAAAAATAATGATAATACTGATTAAAAAAACAATTAATATAAGTCCTAGATTTTTCCCTGTCAAGCTGCCATCGACAATTGAATCAATAAAACGCTGAATAATCAAATTAGGAATTAAGGTCAATCCTGATGATAGAATTGCAAAGAAAGTCGCGATTCCGTAAATGACAGGATGTTTTTTTATATACTGCCAAAATGTTTTTAACATACTTACTCACTCCATACTAACAAAAACGTTATTTTCTGTTTGATTTAAGCAAAACTATTGCTTAGTCTGTAAAAAAGCGCACAAAAAAACCCATAATATGTTGAATCGACCTTCACACATTACCGGTTGGTTAGTTTATCATTTAAATGCCCATGAAGCTTTGACGACTGTGCGTCAAAAAAGGCAGGCGCTACAAACTAGATACCATATAAGGAGTTAGTTGATTCATTCTCTGTTTATTTAGTTGGGGTTGGTTAATTAAAATATCAGTTTTCATGAGTCATACTCCTTTCCTTTAATCTATTTGATTGCTTTTTTACTTAACTTCTATAATTTACTATAAACAAATGAGAATGTAAAGGTTTTTTTAACAAAAAATTAATAATTAAATAAATTACTATTGTAATTATCGATGAAATTGGATAGATCGAAGCGGGGTGAAAGATAGTAATGAGTAAAGTAGGCATCGAAAGAATAAAGAGGAGAAAAGGAGTGGTTGAACTATTGGATTCCTGAAAAAAATTTATACAATCACCAATGGCAAACTTGACTAGCAGGTAAAATCCTCTCTTTAATCAACTGAGAGCAACCAATCTGAAAAGAACCATCTTCGATTAGTTTAGTTCTACTTATAAAAATTGATGAAGAAATGAAGTCGAAGGTAGTTGATAAACAAGCTAAGTATCCAGCTAGTAATCTTAGAAAGTAAAAAAAGCGCCAAAATATGGTTTGTGGGAAAGGTAGAGAAGATTCGAAACGATGGATAGCGGAGGATTGCTTAACCTAGAAAGAACTATTTGGAAAGGGCTCCTTGCTAAAATGTTTTTAGAGAGACTGAGTCTCCCATCTAAAAAGACTGGAAAGCCCATGAAAAAGGGGATTCCAGTCTTTTTTTATCGTTAAACGACTAATAAATTAAACCGCAACTTTGTCTTTCTTAATCGTCTTAGACAATAATAACGAAGCGATGACGCAACCAACAGCCATGACAATAGCGTAGATAAACATCATATTAAAGCCAGCTTTGCCATCATTATTATCTAACCAGCCACCAATCATGGTGTACATAAAGACATCGGGCAAATAACCCAAACAGGAAACAATCCCTGATACGCGACCAGTTTTAGAAACAGGAATCCCTGCGTCATCAATAATGGCAAAATATTGACTTCTAATCAAGTAAATAAAGAACATGCCTGCGACAAAATTAGCCAGGATAACGGCAATTAACCCTTTATCGGCAGGTAATGCAAGGAACAGGGCATAAGAAAGGCCTGTCAGAACAGCGCCCCCGACAATGACTTTTATCCGCGAACCAATCTTATCTGCAAGGAAGCCACCGATGATGCCTCCAAATGCTTGAATAATGTAACGAACACCTCCAAGAGTCGCGCCACCAGAAACCGATAGGCCGTAGACGTTAATCGCTAGGGTATTGATATAACCAAAGATTCCATAAAGGCTGTAGCCAAAAAACACGACAGCAACCAGTAGCCAAACACGCGGAATAGCCAGTTGCTTAAAAGTACCAATAATGACTTCTTTTAAGGATTCCACTTCTTCTTCCTGAGCGGTATCTTCAATAAAGAACCAGTTTAAAATCCCAATAATAATCACGACGATGGCACAAGTTCGAATAGCCCAGGCCGTGCCTAGAATATCATTAGCAAAACGGCTGTAAACAGCGGTCATACCAAAAACTAGAAGAGCATTTAAAAGCCCACGCAACCCTTCTTGTAAACCGAAAAGCCGTCCCTGCTCAGATGAATCACCTAGCATTCTTGTGGCTTTAATCATTGCTGACCAATAGGTAATAATGGTTGAAACGCCCATTAAGATAAAAATAAGCCGAGCAATATTGAAGGAGGGAAATGTTGAAAACCATAAACCTAAAAGTCCAGTTGCTAGAAAAGAAAAAGTTAACAATTTTCTAGCAGAAAATTTATCCGCCACGATACCTCCAACAAAATAGGAGAACGTTGCCATAGTAGCATAACCAGAAGACAGCATTCCCATTTGGGCGTTGGATAAATTCATTGCTTTTTGAATTGGGACATAGAATGTTTCACGAATGTAAGGCAATTGAAAAATGATGCCAGCTCCAGCTGCTAAGAGTAATAGAGTACCATACTTTTTTATAAAGACTTTATTCATTGATAAATAAACCTCCAGTAAATAGATTTGGTTGGAAAAAACGAACGACAAATAAGGTGTGATCCAGCACCATCAATCGTTGTTATTATTCTCTACTCTCTCTAGTAACACACTTAGTGTAAAGGTTTTCTCAACGGCTGTCAACGCTTTTATTTTAATAAAATATTCAGCAAATTATAATCTTAATCTAATGATACGAGCTGATATTAGCTTAAATATGGATTAAATGATGGAAAATTTTACCTTTGATTATGAAACTAGATAACGAAATAAGTAAGAGGTTTAACCGATAAAACGATGAAGTTTGTGAAGAGTGGTCGTGGAATGAGCTAGAGCTGGATATTAAGAAAGAGTCCAACTCAGTGAGTCAGACTCTTTCTTTTGTTTATTTATTGGCTCTATAATAAATGGTGTTGATGAGTAATATCATCAATGCCTATT
>NZ_CAUQJB010000061.1:0-8352 GCF_963518325.1 uncultured Vagococcus sp.
AAAACAAAAATCGTTTTATACAACCTTGATTATTTAACTTTTTCAGCAGCCTCAACAAGATTGGGTAGCTCCTTCTTTGTTTAATCCATTAAAGATTGACCAGCTGTAATGATTGATAATTTATAGACCTCTTCTTCGTTACAACCACGAGATAAATCAGAAACTGGTTTATTTAAGCCTTGCAAAATTGGTCCAATGGCTTCAAAGTTACCAAAACGTTGAGCAATTTTATAGCCAATGTTTCCTGATTGGATTTCCGGGAAAACAAAGACTGTTGCGTTACCAGCCACTTTAGAATCCGGTGCTTTTTGTTGGCCAACAGATGCCACATAAGCCGCATCAAATTGTAATTCACCGTCAATTTCATATTCAGGCGCTAAGGCTTGAGCAATCTTCGTTGCTTCTTCAACTTTAGTGACTTCTTCTGATTTAGCAGATCCTTTAGTTGAGAAACTCAACATTGCTACTTTAGGGTCAATGCCAAACATTTCAGCTGTTTTAGCACTTGCAACTGCAATTTCTGCTAGTTCCTGAGCATTTGGGTTAACGTTAATGGCACAATCTGAGAAAATATATTTTTCTTCGTCACGGCCACGAACCATTAAGAAGGCACCGCTTGTACGGCTGATTCCAGGTTTAGTTTTGATGATTTGTAAGGCTGGGCGAACTGTATCACCAGTTGAGTGAATCGCACCACTTACCATGCCGTCGGCTTTATCCATGTAAGTTAACATTGTCCCGAAGTAGTTAGGGTCTTTTAAAATTGTCCGTGCTTGATCGTCTGTTACTTTGCCCTTACGGCGTTCAACAAAAGCCGCAACCATTTCATCAAATTCAGGATATGTTTCTGGGTCAATCAGCGTTAAACCTGATGTTCTTAAACCACGAGTATTAGCAATTTCTTTGACTTCTACTTCGTTGCCAATCACGATTGGTTCTAATAAGCCTTCTGCACTTAACCGAATTGCTGCACCAAGCACTCTCAAATCTGTTCCTTCAGGAAAAACAATCTTAATCCCTTTACCTTGAATTTGTTCTTTTAAGCCTTCAAAAATATCCACTGTAGTACCTCCAATAATTGTTTTATTGCTTTCCTCTCTATCATACACCCATTCTGTGAAAAAGAACAGTTTAAATTAGCTGTATCACATAATTTTATACATCATTTAAATGACTATTGGTCATTTCGCCATTTTTTAGTGATACAGATTAAAGAGAACTATCATACAGTTTCTGGCAGTTGCCAGTCAATGGGCTTTTGGCCGTGATGAATCAGAGCCTGATTCGTCTGAGAAAAAGGACGTGTTCCAAAAAAACCTCGATGGGCGGATAAAGGACTAGGATGAGGAGCCTCTAAAATCACATGACGATCAGTATCAATCATCGACGCTTTACTTTGGGCCGGTTTCCCCCATAAAATAAAGACAATTGGTTCCTGACGCTCATTCAATCGGTTAATAAGCTCATCAGTTAAGACCTCCCACCCTTGATTGCGATGAGAATTTGCTTGGCCATCACGGACCGTTAGCACCGTGTTTAAGAGCAAGACTCCTTCCCTTGCCCACTTTTCCAAATAACCATGTACAACTGGTTGGTAACCCAAGTCACTAGCTAGCTCTTTGTAGATATTACGCAAAGAAGGTGGAATCTTATTGCCTGGTAAGACAGAAAAACTAAGACCATGGGCCTGATTAGGTCCGTGATAAGGATCCTGACCTAAAATAACCACTTTTACTTTTTCATAAGGAGTTAGCTTAAGTGCTTCAAAAATCTGATTCTGCGGGGGGTAAACGGTATTTCCCTGATATTCTTTGGCTAGAAATTTCTGTAACTGCTGATAGTATGACTTTGAGCTTTCATCCTTCAGTATAGGTCCCCAGCTATTTGTTGGTAACTCTATCACATGACTCACATCCTTTACTTATTAGCATACTAAAACAACTCTCCAGACTCAAGTCCTTATCCTTTAGTCTTCATTTTATACTTGTCATTTTCATTAATTAGCTGATTTATACGAGTTAACAACAACTTTACATGCTGAATCGGTAAAAAAATGGTAAACTAGAGAGGGCAACATTATCTCCACGTACTTAATTTTCACTTACCAACTAGATAGTTTCTCTGATCAAATCACCTTTTATCGTTACCCTTTCTGCTGTATGTGGACAGTTAATTTTTACTAACGAATAACTAGATCAAAAGAAAACGCTATGTTCTCATTTAGTTTATCAGTTGCACACCGTTTAAATAAGAAGAGCTTTAAAAGCTTTCAACAAGGAGGAAATTAGATGATTAAGTTAATTGCATCAGATATGGACGGCACGTTATTAGGGACACGAATGAATGTCCCTCAGGAAAACATCGATGCCATTCGCTTCGCTGAAGAAAAAGGGATTAAATTTATGGTGGCCACTGGACGTGGTTATACGGAGGCTAAGCCGCCTCTTGACGAAGCTGGTATTAATTGTCCGATGATTACTGTTAATGGGGCTCAGGCCTTCGATAAGGACGGTAACAACTTATTCACCGTCGATTTCAAACGAGAGAATGCCAAAAAGATTATTGCTGTCTTGCAGGCTCATGGTGTTTATTTTGAAGTGGCCACTGATGATGGTATTTACTCCGATAACCAGCACCAGCGCATTGAAAATGCAGCGATTATGTTAGCTAATCAATTGCCTCATTTAACCTTTAAAATGGCCATTGCCATGGCTGCAGCTCATTTGGAGCTACTGGATATCAATTACATTAGCGATTATCAAGAACTACTTAATAATCCTAATATTAAACTATTAAAATTTATCGCCTTTGCTCAAGAAGAAATTAAAATTTTAGGACCTTTGCGTGAGGAAGTTGAAAAGCTTCCTGATTTAATCGTCACTTCCTCTTATCCCAACAACATCGAAATCAATCATGTGGATGCCCAAAAGGGGATTGCCGTCAAACACATCGCCAAAGACTTAGACATCTCTTTAGATGACGTGATGACCATTGGAGATAACTTTAATGACGTCAGTATGCTAGAGGTCGCTGGTGTCAGTTTCGCTATGGGAAATGCTGAAGAAGGTGTCAAACAGATTGCCCGCTACGAAACCGATCATCACATGGAAGGTGGCGTCGGCAAAGCGATTATTCGCGCCATTGAAGAGAATCTTTAATCGATAAAAACCGCTTAGTTTGAGAAAGGTGTGATTGGATGACCCACTATTATATTCGCCAGGATTTATTATCCAGCAGTAGCCGTACGATAATTAAAAATCAAAAAGGCAAAGCCCTTTATCTGATGGTTGGTCGCTGGGGGATGCGCGGGGATGTCCTTTCTCTCTACCAAATGAACGGTGACATTGTTGCTAGCATCAAACAAGCCAACTTTGCGTTTAAACTCGGTTCACGCTTTGACCTCTACCATGAATTTGAAAAGGTCGGCTCCCTGCAGCGTGTTCTCTCTTTCAACCGTGATTTTTATTTCGTTCACCAACTTGGTTGGGTAGTAATGGGAGATATCGGCAACCACGAATATGCCATTTACCATTTAAATCGTTGTGTGATGCGGATGGAAAAAGCCTCACTAATGACAGGTGATTTTTACACCTTGGAAATACCCGAAAAAGAAGAAGCCCCACTCTGCATTTGCATTGCGGCAGTTCTCGACTATTGGTTATTAAATCGAAAAAAGACCGAGGATCATCTTAAAAAACACATGCCAAATTTAAGTTTTGAATAAAAAAAGTGATAGACAGTTGTCTATCACTTTTTTTGATTTAAATCTCTTTTTGCATATGGTCATATTGATGACCACTAATAACCGCTCGGCCAACTTCTTTAAACCCTTGACGAAGGTATAACTGTTTCGCTCGGGGGTTAACGTCATCCACACTAAGGCCAATCTTATTGGCTCCTTGCTGAGTTGCAAACCTTGGTAAAGCTTCTAGTAGTTGAGCTCCAATCCCTCGGCCTCTTTGGTCCGCCCGTACAGCTATACTGTCCAAGTACCACTCGTTTTCAAAGGCTTCTTTATCCCCAAACATCACTTCGTCTTCAGGAATACCCAGCTCTTGATAAATAGCTTTTAAGGGCTCGTCAATCACTGGCTCATCACGGTCAAGGTAACCGAAGGCAACGCCTAAAATATCGCCTTCTTCTTCCAGAACAATGCCTCGAGCATACCCGAAACGGAAACTCTCATCAGTAAAAGCCAACTTAAGGACTTCTACCAATGTGTCTTCACCGTATTTTTTTAAAAAACCTAATTCCATGTCTTTTAATATAATCATCACTAATGGTACAACCTGATCAACATCAGATTTTTCTGCTAAACGTATCACGCGTTTTCCTCCTAATGTACTCTCATTAGAAATTGTACGAGTCTGGCGATTAAATGTCAACCTTCCGATATGATTAGTTCCCACAACCCTCCAACCGGTTGCAAACCCACTCTTAAAAAAGCAATTCCCCCAAATTCTGACAAGTTTACTATTTGGTAACCAAGTCATTGGCAAATTTCGATCAAAAAATCCCATCCAAAATGACTCGGATGGGAACCACAGTTTTAATTATAAAACAGTAATGATGATTGAGCGACGTCCAAACTGCTTCGCTTCATTTAAACTACCAACAAACATGTCGATAATGTAACCATTGACCGCACCACCTGTATCTTCAGCAATATAAACACCTGAATATTGAGGCATACTTGGTACTTCAATTTGAACTCTGCTACCTAATGGAATTTTATTAGGATCAACCGCGATTGTTCTGCCAACTGTTGGCACTGTACCAGTCGCCGTATTATTACCAGTGGCAATATACGCCGTGGCTTGGCCAGAAATTCCACCAGTTGTTGGTGGTGTTACTGGTGGCAAAGTAGTTGGTGGAACTATTGGTGGTGTAATTTGGCCACCGCCAGAGTTGTTATTTGCACTGTTGTTTGTGCTAGATTCAGTCGTACCAGAGTTATTTGTTGAATTAACTGTTTGAACTGGCTGTTTAGCCGCTTCTTCTTTAATTCTAGCCTCTTCAGCGGCTTTCGCTGCTGCAGCTTCTCTAATAGCATTTTCTTTACTAACACGTTCAGCGGTTAAGCTGTCTAAAGTAGACGCATTTGATGCTAGTTTTTCTTTCAAACTAGCTACTTCGGTGTCCAATGACACTTTTTCAGTCTCTGCTGTTTGTTGCTGTGTTTCCAAATTAGTTTGTGTTTCGATTAATTTAGCTTCTAATTGACTAAGTTTTTCTTTGTCTTCATATAGAGACTCGATTTTAGAATTTTCAGCGTTTTGCAAAACGGTTACCGCATATGCGCGGTTAAGAAAGTCGGAAAAACTCTCGGCTTCCAATAAAGCCTGCAAGGAATTTTGCCCCACTCCACGTAATTGCATATCTTTCATTCTTTCTGCTACAACGCCACTGCGTTTTTCGATACTTTCTTGAGTTGCCACAATATCTGTTTCTGTTTGCTCAATTTCTTTTTGCGAATCAGAAATTTTTGAATCTAATTTAGCTAAATCTTGATACTTAGCGTTAATAGCGGCAACAACTGAATCAATCTCTGCGTTAATTGTTTCGCCTTGTTTTTTTACTTCAGCTTCTTTATTTTTAATTTCATCTACAGAATCTGCTAACGCAATACTTGGCATAACCACAGCAACTAATATGGTTAGAACCATCAGATAGGTCATCTTTCGTGATTTCAACACCCACAACACCTTTCATTACTCTTCTATACGTACATTTATCTCTATTCCTTTTTTAGCTTCACCATTACATTATACTAGAAAAACTTAAGAGAAATATAACATTTTCTTTACAATATGTTACAGAATAGATAATCTATAGGTAGCATGTAATATAAAAAATACTGTAAAGGAGACTTTTTCATGCCTAAACAACTATACTACGCTGCCCCACTTTTTTCAAATATGGAATTACAATACAATCAATATTTAGTTAAACAATTGCGGGAGACCTACCCCACTGAAACCTTTTATGTTCCACAGGAACAAATGAGTATAAATGATAAGGCAAATTACGCAGATTCCATGACCATTGCCAAATATGACACAGATGCACTTTTAGCCAGTAAATTGATGATCGCTATTTTAGATGGTCCAGTGATTGATGTCGGTGTGGCCTCTGAAGTTGGTGTGGCTTATCAAGCCGGTATTCCGATTGTCGCGCTGTTCTCCGACAGTCGCCAACAAGGGGCTGATTCTCCTGAGAAACTGGCAGCTCTAAGGGAAGTGGCTGAATCACAATTTCCATACGCTAATCTCTATACGGTTGGCTTGATTAAACTCAATGGGAAAGTATTGTCAAATGAAGCCGATTGGATCCGTGCGATTGGTGATTATTTATAAAAGGATCTCGCTTGCTAAGGCTGGCGTTTTTTCGCAATACTTCAACCTCTTCTCCCACTTGAGAGCAACTGATAAGTGCGCAAAAAATGTATCGTATTTTTTAGCCGACGGGTATACTAATAGCAAACAGGAGGTCCTTAATCATGACAGTCGCTGAACAGTTAACTTACTACCAGCAAACCTACCATTTAACAAAAGAAGCCGTTGCTCAAGCTTTACAGATCTCACGTCAGTCCGTTTCTAAGTGGGAGAATGGAGAAAGCTATCCCAGTATCGAGAATTTAATTAGCCTGAGAGGCCTCTATCATTTGTCCATCGACGAACTGATTACGGGAAAAAACTTTTTGTCTCTACCTTTTATTGTTGGGAAAGAACAATCGGCTCGCTATCAATTACTAAAACGTCCATTACTCTTTAGCGCACCTCTTGGCTTTCTGATCGGCTTGTTTTCAAGTTCAGTTGCCTGGGGAATCTCCACTTTCATTATTATTCTGTTTATTTGTGTCTTTTTCTTCTACACACTTAGCGTGGATCTACTCTACCAAAACTGGGTCTTAGAACGCTCCCAACTGCTTTGTTTACCTGCTGTAACTAGCCCTTTCTCATTATGGCGACGCACAATGGCCATCCTTACAAAAAAAGAAGATCACTTATTGCAACCACTAGATTATAAAGCGATTAAAAGAATTCAACTGGTTTACGAAAAAAAGGCATTCGACATCTATACAAGCAATCTGACCCGTTATAACTTAACGCCTGTCTATTTTCTAGCCACCCGAGATCCCTTTTATTTTTTAGTGACAACACACACAGGTCGAACAATTAAATTAGATTTAACAATCAATTTCTTCCATTGTCAGACAGCCTATGACTACTTAGGGGAAATTCTTAACTTTTTTGAAAGTAAAAACCTGCCTGTTGATGATCCTCTTGACATTGTCCCCATCCAACAGGGTCACTATCGGTTATACGACTACTTATATTATAGTGAGAAGCACCCGACTTCACCAAAATAATCATAGGCCGAACGACTGACACATAGACTTGGAAATAAAAAGGGGGTCATTAATAATGACATTAGCAAAAAATTTGAAATATTACCGGGAAGCCAATGGCTTAACCCAAGATGCGATTGCTCATGAGTTACGTATTTCACGTCAGTCTGTTTCCAAGTGGGAGAATGGGGAAAGTTATCCCAGTATCGATAATTTAATTATGTTAAGAGAGCTTTTTAATCTGTCCATCGACGAATTAATTATGGGCGAAAAATTTTTAATCCTGCCATTTAAGGTGGGTAATAACCAACCCGTTCGTAGGCAAGTCTTAAAACGACCTGTATTTCTAAGTTCTCTCCTTGGTTTATTCACCTTGCTTGTATCAGGCTCTGTCTTTTGGACAGTCCTTTGCTTTATTGCTGTTATGTTCATCCTGGTTTTCTTTTTTTACACCTTAGCCATCGACTTAATCTATCAGCAATGGGTTTTAGAAAAACATCGACTACTCTTTCTGCCTGCCTCCAATACCTTTATATCAAATTTAAAGAGGATGGGGCGTATTCTAAAAAAAGAGGAACAACTGTGTTTGCAACCACTAAATTATCAAGACATTTCGACTATTACCCTTATTTACGAAAAAAAGATTAGAGACCCTTATACCACTAACTTAACTAATTATAATTTAACGCCACTAGTCTTACTGTCAATGAGAGACCCTTTTTATCTCTTGGTTAAAACCAAAGACGGACAAGCCATCCATTTAGATTTAACGATGGACTGCTATCAAAAGCGGGTTGCTTACCAGCATCTAACCGAAATTTGTCATTTCTTTGAACAAAAATCTATTCCCGTTGAGGACCCCTATGACATTCTAGTGGCCCAACAAGCGCAACTTAATCTCTACGCTTATATTTACCAAGGAACAAGTGACTTGGTGAAAAAATAGAAAGAGGATGGGACAAAAGTAGATGATTAATCTGCTTTTATCCCACTTTTTTTGT
>NZ_CAUQJB010000062.1:0-8094 GCF_963518325.1 uncultured Vagococcus sp.
TATTTTATCTCTAAAGAAGAAAACGATAGGAATATCTTCGTTTTTCAGCAGCTTCGCTTTACACAGTGAGTTTGACTAATTAATTTGGACCTTCACCTTTAAACCAACCTGTTTTAGCGTTGATTGTCACTAGATAAATCGGTAGTTCAGACTCAGACCGATCTTTTAATAAGGATGATTGAGTACTGGTTGCAAATAAATCGTAATAGGCTTCACCATTAATGATAATGCGCTGACGTAATTCATAACCACCTTCAACAATGTAACCACGTCTGATACATTCATTGATAATTTTAGCTTGAATTCCTTCACCCCATGACCAATCACCATAAGTAGTTCCACTGCTCTCATTCTGTAAGGCAATCCCGGTCCGATAGGTCCCTTGATTATTTGTTTGACTACCACTTGCTTGTGGCGTTTGAGTTTGAGGTGCCTGAGCGGTTAAGCTGGCTTGGGCTTGAGCGATGGCCGCTGCTTGTTCATCTGCTTTACGCTGTGTTTCTTTTTTCTCTTCTGCTACGATTAGAGCATCTACTTTTGCTAATTTAGTATCATAGTCTTTTTGTAAGGAACTGTCTTTCAAGCTCTTCACAGCCCCTTTGGCCTCATCATATTGTGCACGAGTTGCTTCTTTTTTCGCATCGTCTCCATAAACTTTCGCCACTAATTCTTTGGCTTTTTTATTGGCTGCCACTTGATCGCTGGCTACTTTTAAGCCTTTGTTTACTAATTCTTCAAACTTATCAGCTGGTTTTTCAATCCCTTTAGGAACGACTGCCTCAGCTTGTTTCAAGACGCTGCCTTCAACTAGCTTATCCCCTTTAATAAGAGGTTCTTTAAATAAGTTATTAACAGATACTAGCAAATCACCCCGCTCTTTTAAATCAGCTACAACAGGCTTTAAGTCAGCCACATACTTAGCCTCTTTAAAATCGGCTACTTGCCCCTCTAACTCCTTCAAAGTATCCCCGTCAAAATTCTCACTTAGAAAAACCTTTTCTTCATTAAAATACAATTTATCCAAATCATTTTCAAGTAAAGCAGCCTCTTTTTTGATAGCCACAACTTGGTCGGCTTCTTTTTTAGCTTGATACTTAGTAAAACCAAAAACACTACCGCCAATCACAAGCAAGGCTAATACCACCAGGGCGATTATCTTATTGTAATTCTTTTTCGGTGGGGTCGGCTCATTCATCTCAGATTGAGATGCTACAGGAGCTTTCTTAGAGACAAAACTGTCATTAGACGCGGGATCAGCTTTTGTCTCATAAGGATCTTCTGGTATCACTTCTTTAGCAGCAAATTTTTCGATTTGAGGTTCTGGCGTTGGTTCTGGTATTGGCTCAACCATTGGTTCAATCATTGGCTCTTCGATTGGCTGACTTGGAACAACTGGTGGCTCTGCCACAGGCTCACTGATTTCCGGTTCGACTGCCACTGGAGTTTCAGGTTCCTCTTCAATAGTCGGTTCGACCGCTACTACTTCTGCCTCTGGTGTCTGACCTTTATCTAAGCCTAACTCTTTCGTAAAATCTTCAAACGTCGGTTCAAAACGGTCACAGTTAGGACAGAACTCTTCATTCTTCGTGGAGACATAGCCACAATTGGGGCATTTTTTTCCTTTTTCCATGGTTTTATCACATTCCTATTTTAATTTTTCAGATTTTTTAAGATTACAAATCAAGACTAGTTTATCATAAAATCGACGGGATTTGTTAACTAAATTTAGCTTTGTCTGCTAATTTAAGAGGTAACAGAAAAACATCAAGGTCTCAACCTTGGTGATAGCAAGGCAATCGCTCGATGTTTTTCCATTAATTAAGTTTTATTCTAAAAATGAATTCTGAGGTCACCTCATTCACTTCCCAGCTGTAATGATAACCATACTGGGTCAATATAGTGTCCACAATATACAAGCCTAAGCCATGACTTTTTTCAAACTCATTGTTGCATTCCGTCTCAAAGCTGACAAATGGTGCAAAAATTTTCGTTTCTTTCAAACGCTGGCTGTCTTTGACTTGATTACGAATTTGCCATTCCTGATTATTGGAAATTACGACTATTTTACCTTGATTCGGTGTGTATTTCACAGCATTTCCGACTAAATTCGACAGCACTTTTTGTAAATTACGCTTGGGAATATGCACCAGCCCGCTAGTCAAATGACCAGTCTCCAACTCAATTTCTTTATCTGCCAGCATATAGGCATAAATCTCAATAACTTCCTCTGTCGCTTTTTTCAGTTCCATTTCCCCTGAGAACATGACTGACTCAATACGCGAAACCTCAAGCATTTCATTGACCAAACGACTCATGCTTTGTAAGCGAGTGTAGCAAGCCTGTAAATAATGCTCACGGTCCTCATATCCTTCGACTTGCGCCATCATCCCTTCCAACATGGTAGTCATTGCCATAATCGGCGTTTTCAGTTCATGAGTTGCACCACGCATAAAGACTTGACGATCCTCTTCTAACCGTTTAACGGTGTCCATCTCTTGATTCAATTTCTGTAAGGTAAATTGTAATTCCTGGTACATGTGATGAACACTGTTCTCTAAGTCTTGGAGTTCATCGCCTTCCTGAGCTTCATAGGTTATAGGAGCGGAACTGGTCGACATACTGTGAACCGTTTGATTTAAATGAGTTATTTTTCGCGAAAAATAACGGGCGTAGATGATAGAAATAACCGATGAAACGACTAACCCGATAACGATAAAATAAGGAATAATCGAATAAAAAACATCTTTTATTTCATCTTGATTAACGGCCACAGGATACATGATCTGAACCAAATAAGGAATTCCCTTATAAGTCACCGTTCGCTCCTCCATTAGTGGCACTGTCGTCACACTGACTGCTTCCAATTGACCAATGCTATCTGAAGGCGTAACCTCAATCCCTTCACCTATTGATTGGGCATCAAATAATGGACTTGGGCTACTTGAACCAAAAGAAATTTCAGCATACTCTGGGTAGATCAATTGGCCATTGTAACTAATAAACACATTATAGCCAGCAATCATATATTTTTCTAACAACTCTTGATTCAACCCTTCGTTCTCCACGCTTTTAAAAATCAGGTTACTAGTTTGATCAAATTTTTTCTGTTGATTATTCTCTAAGAAACGGGTTGCAAATAATGAAAATATCAAAAAGAACAACCCGATCGTAATTAAAATAGTGATAGCGGTAATCACCCATGTCTTCCAGTAAAGGGAAGTTCGTTTAACCCTTCCTTTGATTAACTCAATTAATCTAGTCATAACCGATCCACCTTGTAGCCAATGCCCTTAACCGTCTTGATGCAATCGAAAGGCAGCTTTTTGCGAATATTTTTAATATGCACATCGATATTACGACTGTCGCCAAAATAATCATAACCCCAAACCACGGTCAGCAGTTCTTCTCGAGAGTAAACTTTGCCACTATTTAACAACATGGTCTGTAAAATTTCAAACTCCTTCACCGTTAGTTCTAATGCCTGTTCCTGATAATAAACTTCATAATTATTGACCAATAATCTTAGATCGTGGTATAAAATTTCTTTTTTTTGCTTCTCATAAACCCGTCTTAGCAAGGAGGCTATCTTGTGAACCAGAATATTCATGGAAAAGGGCTTGACGATGTAATCATCAACACTTTGCTCGAAAGCATCTAGTTGGATCAATTCATCATTTAGCGCACTGATAATCAGAATCGGCACATCCGACTTACGGCGAATCCACTCCAACACCTCTTCACCACCGATTCCCGGTAACATCATATCTAGTAGAACTAAGTGAAAATCGGTTTCTGTAAATTCCCGCAATGCCTCTTCACCAGTTTCTACGGCAACGACATTATAGTCTTCCCGCCGCAAAAAATTGGTCATTGCACGGCGAATCTCTTTTTCATCTTCTACTAATAAAATGTTATAACTCATCTTCATAGCTCCTTTTCGGATTGTTACGTTAATCATACTATAGATTGATTACTTAGGCAGTTTTTTTTATGGATTTCCAGTACTAATGCGAATTTCAACCGTATAGTCCATTGGCACATACAGATTCACAGCACTCATGCTGACAACCGTGCCTTTTTTCTCTTCTGAATTAACATATTTAATCGTATAGTTAATATTAGCCCCTTTGGCCTGATACTCATCAAAGAAGATTTTTTGTAGGGCTCCTTCTGTTTCACCAACGACATCTTTTAAGTATGGCTTGCCTTCTGAATAAGTCACCACAATGGCTGAATCATCTTTTTCTGTTAACTCGGCCCCAGAAGGAAGAGTTTGCCATATTAATTGCCCGTAAGGTACCTCATTGCTGTATTGGTGCTTAACCGTCACCTCGACCCCCTTTTGAGCCAGTGCTTCTTCTGGTGTTAAGGTCTCAAAATCCGGTACGACGATTGGCTTTCCGGCTGAGACCTCTACTTCCATCTTCGTTTCTTTGGCAATTTTTTCTTTCGGAGCAATCGATTGCTTTAAGACTTTGCCCAGTTCTTGTTCTTTAGACGCAACATCTTTATAAGTCATCTGGATACTGTTACTCTTTGCCCAAGTTTCGACTTCACTTTTCAATTTGCTACTAAAATCCGGTACCACAATATCTTTCTGATAGACTTCTTTACCTTTAGAGTAATAGAGTGTGCCACTATCTTTCCGTTTAAAACTCTTTTTTAATTCTTCTTTGATTTCCGTTCGCAATAATTTGCCGGTTTCGATTTGTTCACTATACTCCAATATCAATTTTAAATTCTCGACTTTATTTTGCTTCAACCAATCTTCCGCCGCAGCACTAGACAAAGTGCTGAAGTCTGGTAAGTTTAAGGGTTCTTCCGGATCTGCCCCCTTACTAATAAGGAAGGATAGTTCCTGGCCTTTTCTGACTTTTTTTCCTTTTGGGACGGGTTGCTTCAATATTTGATTCGCTTCTTTTTCTACCGAATAGTCCGATTTAGTTTCGACTGTCACTTTATTTTTAGCGGCCCATGTTCGGACATCACTTATAGCTTTCCCTTTAAAGTCAGGCATCTCCACGTGATTTAACTGATAGATTGTCAAACTGATGGCAACGACTGCTACCGTTCCCAGCAACCCTATCAATAACCATTTCTTCCGCTGACGTTTTTGATACGTCGGATCATGCTCGGTCTCCTCTTGAGAGTGACGTCTAACCATCTTTGTCGCTTCTTCTTGTGATGAGTCGCCAAGTTCCGTATCAGCTAGCTTCTGTTCGATTGCTACGCCCCCATTCTCTTTAGAACGGTCAGGCTTTTCTGGTACTTCTTTTTCTTTATTTTTTTCGTAATCACCTGATTGGAAATTAGTTAAAAAATTACTCATATGGCGTCAACTTCCCTCCCTTTAAATAAAAGGTCTGATCTGAACTATTGGCAATTTCCTGTGAGTGAGTCACGACGATGACACATTTATTGTGAATATGTGCCAGCTCTTTGAAAACTGTCACAATTTCTTGTTCCATTCCTTCATCTAAATTACCTGTTGGCTCATCCGCCAAAATAATATCCACATTTGTCGCTAGTGCTCTAGCAATTGCCACCCTTTGTTGCTCCCCACCTGATAAATGGGTCACAGTTCGGTCTGCTTTACTTTTGACAATGCCAATATAATCCAATAAGTTATAAGCCACATCTTTATGATTAGGTGGTAACTCATTATCCGTAATAGCCATGGCTAATAAGACATTTTCAACAGCCGTTAGATATGGTATCAAGTTGTAACTCTGAAAGATAATACCAATCTTATTACGACGGTATTCTTCATGCCCCATCTTTTTTATATCTTGTTGCTCATAGATAACCTCTCCATCTTTAGGCACATCCAACGCACTGATTAAAGAAAGATAGGTCGTCTTGCCAGATCCTGATTGCCCCAAAATAGTGTAAAATTTTCCCTTCTCAAAGGAATTGCTAACGTCACTTAATATCGTGCGTTTGCGATCCCCATCTTGGTAAAAATACTCAATATGTTTTGTCTCTAAAATAGTCATACATCGTCACCCTTTCTACATCATAATTTTCTTCGGATTTAAGCGAATCAAGTAAACCATCGGGGCAATTGTTGCCACTAAAATCGTGCCTAGTCCGATAACAAAGAAGCTAATCACGTACTTACTACTTAAACTTACCTGATATTCTTTCGTGACACCCTCGGCTGACAATGAAGATGTGTTTGGATCACTCCCTGCAATCATCACCATTCCAGATGAGGAACCGGCCTCTTCTTTTTCGGCTTCGGCTTGGATTTGATTTTGGATCATTGAACTGGAAATACCTTTTGCTAAATAATTCCCTGAAAAAACCGATAAACCAATGGCGATAAAAGCCACAACTAAAACCTCAATAATCACTTGGCCTAAGACACGCTGCCGCTTTTCACCTAGGGATAAATAAATACCAAACTCATGTTTCCGATCTCTTAAAAACAATAAAACAACTAAACTGACGATTAAAAGAGAAGCCCCTATGGCAGCTACTAGTACATAACCGGATAATTTAGACATGGATTTAATTGGAGCTGCAATGGCATTGTATTGATCAGTTGAAGCACTTAATTTATAGTTTTTTGGCACTAGTGGGTTAGTTTCCTCTTTAAAAGCATCCACAGACTCAGGACTTTTCAGGACAAATTTTGGCAGATAAGAGGCCTCTTCACTCGCATCTGGATTAACTTTCATTAGTTCTTCTGTTTTGAAGGTTGACTCTTTTGATACTACCCCGTTTGGCACATAAAGGGTATTTTGGAATTGAGTATTATAAAAGCTAGCCATTGGATCGGCTTTTTTTGTCTCATCGTCAGTCTTTTTCTCCGCTTCAAGAGGTTCAAAAATCCCAATAATTTCAATCGGCACATCCCGCGTGGCTATTGGTTCTGCATTTGGATCATAGGTCGTCCCAAAATCAAATACATTGCTCTGAAAGATAAACGTATCGCCCACACTTAAATTATTTTCTTCCGCCAATTTTTTGGAAATAAGTCCCACATTGCTACCTTTCTCTATTTCTTCTTCGGTAAAGACCCGTCCATCCGCTAGTTTCGCTTTTTTCTCTTTAATATCCATTATTGGTGCATACTGTACACCCTTTAAAGCAAAATCTAACCCTTTCATCTCGCCACTTATCATCTCATTGCCTTCCTTTGGAGGTGCGAATGCTTTGATATCCTTGGCGCCGCCATAAGTTTCCATATTATAATCATAATACTTCACATAATTAGAACTACCGATTTGTTTGATCAAATCCTCTTTTAATGGCTCAATTTCCACCTTCTCACCACTTGACATAGCGTCTTCGTAAACTTTCATATCTACTTCAATGGAAGCTGTCCCACCTAATTGTTTCTTAATACTTTTTTCCACATTTTGCGTCGCTTGTTGAATGGAAATCGCCCCTGCAATTAAATTGCCCAAAATAAAGACAACTGCGAATAAAATAAGAGCCCTACCTTTTCTTCTAGTAATACTTAAAAATGCTCGTTTTGCAAAGTTCATCTGATAATAATGCCTCCTTTAGTTAATCTACTAGCATCTTATCAAGCCAATATGAAGCCAGTGTAAAGACAAAGTGTGGAGGTCATAAAGATATTTTCACGGATTTTTTTGGCAAGATACTCATTTATTTGATTGATTATTATTCAAATAACTTTGGCAATTAAGACTTTTTTTAACACTCCTTTAATTTATCCAACAAAAAGAAAGCGATCGCTTGAAATCGACGAATGTGTTATAATATAGGTGATTATTTGACCTAAGTGATTAGCAATTCTCGGTTTTCGATAAGTATTTGGTTATGGCAAGATAGATGAACGAATGTTGATTTGCAATCGTTCATTAAGAATCTTAAAAAAACAAACTGGGCTGTAGCTCTTACTACATTCAGTAACTACTTTTCTTGAAAGAATGGTGTGAAGCATGACTGACATTAAAGACTCATCAATTTGTTTCAAAAAATAAAGGTTTGTTGCAAGTTCTGCTACATTTTCAGCCCCATTTAACTATGCCTGACCCGTTAGTATTGATAAAATCACTGATCGACAGCTTTTAAGTCAGCTAATTCCTTCATTCAAAATATTGAGGGATGTTGCAAGTT
>NZ_CAUQJB010000063.1:0-7853 GCF_963518325.1 uncultured Vagococcus sp.
AAGGAGAGGTGGCTCTATTGGTCCGAAACGGTGGCTCAATTCAGGCAAGATGATGACTCACCATATTTCGAAATAAGTGGCTTCGCCATGCCGTAATAATCAGAAAATCTAAATAGACAAATTTGCTCCGCTGTATTATCTATTTAAGGATATTTTTGTAACTGAACAGTGGTAGTTACATTATTACTAATAATGTGTATCGTATGTCAGCATCATTGTATAGTTTGGAACTTTTTCTGGAAATTAGAATTAAATAACGTAAGTTGGATGGTTTGACAGTTCGTTAACATAATGTCGATTATACCTAGTCTTCCTAGTGACCTAGCTTTACACTGAGAAGTTTGTGAGATAAAATTGGTCGAGATTAAATATCCCCATCAATACACAATCCCCGCTTGAAAAACAGTGAAATCTGTCCTCTTACAAGTGGGGGCTTTGTTATACATGGCATCTCACCTAAATCCTTAAATGACACCTCTAAACAATGAATTCCATTTATATTAAGAGTAAACCATCAACACAGTTACTTATCTTTTTCAGAGAAGAACAAATTCACGTTGAAAAACCTACGACAACATTCTCAAAAAGCGCCACCAATCTATCGTTGATGACACTTTTATCAATCATTATGACTATCATTCTATTCGCTAGAACCCATGACCACTCCAAATAGTCGGACCTGATCTAATCAAGAACTGAAACTATCTAAAATGATCTTTTTTACTATTTTTCCATAAATGAATACCTAAATAAGGGATATACGCAGCCAAACTATAAGCGATTAACCAACCTACAAGCGACACACCATTATCTCCATTGACTTTAGCCTTCCGATACGCTGTGCCATAGGCTAAAAACATTTGTATAAACGTTATTACATACCACGCAATTAAAATAAAGATAAAACCAGATAAACTCCTCATATACTTCCTTCTTTTAAATGTACCTATTTTAAAATAACATTTTTTCCATTGTTGTACAACTTATTTTAAGCGCTACTTTGATACTTATCTTCATGCCAAAGTACCATAACAAAACAAACAGATGGCTTCGGTTTACACTTCTTATACGCATCAATAACACCCTTTAGTTAAATGTTGGCCAACGATTCTGCCAAAACCACCTGCACTGACTTTTGCTAAAACAAAATTTCCGTCTTCTTATCCATATACTTCGCCCCTTTAATATGGGCGTACTTCATTTGACCTTTGTGCTCAAATAATTTTATGGCTATCACTTTTTCCATAAAACTGCGCACAGCCGCCGCGCTCAACTCTTGATTGGGTTCATGGACCACAATCGTCGTTGGCTGTTCGTCCTCATTGGTAAAATACAGATATAATTTTTTAGCCATCAGACTCCCTCCTTTCTAAAAATACCTCGTCCGCGTTAAAATTTGCACTGAATCCTTGGAATACTTGGTTGGTAACACCTCTAAGAATAACTTGGCAAATTCCACTACTTTGTTTGGCTCCGGATTTTTAGGCAGATGAACAAGACGAATCCGCTTAAGCTCTTTCTGAGTTGCTACATTGTAACAACACACCACATCCGTTCCTTCCCAAATAACCATCATGATGCTTCACCTCCATTCATTAGTTCCTCCGCTTGGTCGAGGATGTCGTTGTACAACTCTTTTAACGCCACAGCTTCTTTAACAAACCCAATCAGAGATAGCCCCATGGTGATATTATTCATCTCTGAGTGACTCAAATCCGTCCGTCCTTTAAAATAATAACTCAGAGTCACCGCCATATCTCGTTTGCAACAAGCCATTACCTGCGTCACTGGATACTGCCAACGCCTCAACCCACTTAACCGTCGCTCTGCCTCGCCAATCTCGCCACTGGCAAAGGCCACCAGCACCTGATCCTCTTGATATGTATCCAACGGAATTTCCTTTTTCTGTTTAGTCGTAGCCAACACCAAGCGTTCGCCACAAGCTGCCACCATCTCCTCCAAGCGCAAGAGATTAATGCCTTGGGAAACACCTCGTTCCATCTGTGCCACCACCTGGCGATTACGGCCAATTCGCTTCGCTAACTCTTCCTGACTAATATGCTTTGCTTCCCGTAACTCCCGCAACAAGCGAGCTACCTCCACTCTAGTATCGCCCTTGCCAACTTTAATATCCGCTTCTGTTTTAATCATCATTATTCTCCTTTTTAGTAACGTAACAGCTGTCCAGGATAAATCAAATCCGGATTGGCCAACTGATTTAAACTGGCTAACGTCTGCCAAGCAATCCCTAATGTTTGACTAATTCCCCATAAGGTATCCCCTGACCTGACTTGATACATGCGATTAGACACCTTACTAACAATCGACTGATCATTCACCCAGCCCAAGCCGCCTTCGTCCAGTAAATAGGGATTTCGCGCCCCTGGAATGATACGAGTAATCACGCCTTGAGTCCGCAGTGGTTGATGTTTTTGATCACTAACCGAACTGGTATACACCCCATTTATCATCACGCGGTTACCAACCTGATAAGGTCCTGGTTTGTGACCGATTTCCGTTCCCGAAAAGAAACTAAAAGGCTGTCGTCCTGCGTGTCGCGATAGATCTAAGGGTCCATTATAGCCAGGTAAACGCCCCGTACTGGTATACTGATGTAAATCATAATACGTGGCAGCCGTTGGATTTGCGCCCTGATACTCGCCAACATTAGCACCGTAAGTTGGTAACCACAACCCATCGTATTTGTTTATATCAACTTCTCTGAAACCGAAATGATGAAACAAATGATTCGCCACATAAATTCCGACTTTTTTAGCGCCCAGTCCTTTCAAGCGCTGTCGAAAAACCTCGCAGCCCTGAGGCATCCCTGACATCGTCCGTTCTTCCACATCTAGCCACCAAAACAAAGGCTGAAATTCCTTAGCACGGCGATAAAAAACTTCAGCCTCCTGTGCCATATCCACTTCCGAAATCCCCCGAACCCAAGCATAGACGTGAACGGGTATCCCCGCTTTTTTCAATTCTCTTAAATGGGTGCGAAAATGTAAATCTTCCCGTAAACTGCCAAACTGAACACGGATGATCGCTAAATCAATAGGCTTGGCCAGCTCTTGATACTGAATCCCACTGGGCAACTGATGCTCACTGATATCGATAATCAGCGGTCGTGGCCGACTCATTTGAACACCTGTAAACGCCGTAACTCTTTTAACACATCAAAGCCACCGGCTGCCAGTAATCCGACCAAAAGACCGTTAAAGCTGGTCATTATCAAAGACTCCTGATAAATGACCCCTATGATCATCCCTAAGATAACCCCAACCCCACTTGCCACAAGAGCAAAGTACTTCGTTGCCACCCACTGCTGTTTAATCACCTCTACTACCAATCCCACTAAAACCGCTAGTGCTACTAAATAACTACCATTAATCATGGTTAACAGATCACCAATCATCATCCTGCCCCCTCCTTTTTCTTAGTCTGCCTCCTCATTAATTAACCTCCGCCCATTGTTTGTCATAACCATCCAACCGTTCAGACAGCTCCCGAGTTTCCTGCCTCAGCAGTAAATGCTCCGCAGTCAGGGTTCGGTCTAGTTGTTTAATTTCTTGCTGCAAGCCATCGATTGCCTTGATTAAAGGCCGAGTCACCTGTTCTCTAATGGTCATAAATCCCTTCATACACAACGCTGAAACCATTGACAGCAAGCCAATAATCGCGCCGATTTCACCAATGGTTAAGCCTAAAAAAGTCATCGTTCTCACTCCCTTTCTTAAACCTGGCGGGGGGAAGCCCCCCGCCTAAGGCCATCCTCACTTACCCTTCAATCGCTGGCTCTTTGGAAACATTGAAAATTTCCACTGTCTTAGTTTCAACTATACGGGCTGCTTTTTTCTCTGTGTAGAGAGCCATTTTTTTATCCGTATTGTAAAATAAACCTAAGGCACTAAACCGATCCATCCAGCTTTGAATTTCTGCTGACGTCAGATCTTCCCGAAATAATTTCGGACTAATCGTATTAGACGTCCCCAGCTCATTGGCAAAAATCAGCTGCAGTTTTTTGGTCACACTTTCATTCATGATCTTACCCCCTTTCTTTTTTTCCAAGAACATGGTTATAACGTTTAACCGTCACCACTCCATCTAGCAAGGTTCCAACTGGCCCTAGTTCCTCAAACAACTTCCCTAACGCCACTAGCCCTTCAGAATTGGCTTTTTCTTTGACATTGGCCATGGTTTGTTTACTTTTCATTCCCCCTTGGTTCAATGTCACCTCCGTTTTTTGACTGTCAAACTTTTCTTGATACATAGCACTCTTCCTTTCTCTTGCGATATAAGCCGACCAGAATTTGTTCCTGCCTCTTACCCTCTACACAAGTACCACGAAATTTAGCGGTGAATTCTCACCCCCTTTTAGAAAATCTTAATAATAATCTCGATATTTCTGCTGAATCTTTTTGCGGTACTGATACACTGTTTTCTGAGAACAACCATACTCTTTAGCTAACTGGGTCATGGATACGCCTTCATTAAATCGCTTTAAAACAAACTCTTTTTCTAACGGTGACAAGCTTTTCATAAATTCATCCACCCGGCAATTGTTTATCAGTAAGTCACTGGGATCAATCGAAGGATCATCTACTAACGTCTCCCCCTCATGTGCTTCAAACTTTACTAACCACTCTTCCTCTTTGATTATTTTGCGACGTAAGTCCCGCAAGTGCCAGACAATTTTGTTATAGCTAAAGGCTTTAAAATACTCAACATCCATTGGTTCTGTTAAACGTTGCTGGGCACGTATCAGTTTTAACCACTCTAATTGAGCCTCTTGCACAAAATCATCAAAGTAAGACATTTCTTTGTTGATTCTCGCGGCTTTTACTGCGCCATAAATCAATCCCTGATTGTCTTGCAACAAGGTTTCTTCGTCGAAATAAATCGAGTTAGTCATGTTCATCACTCCGTTTAGTCAATTAATCATCGATGACTTGGCTAAACTTTAACAAGTCATCTCTTAATCAGCAAATCCCAATTTCTCACATTGCCTGCCAATATGCCACAACGCCATAATCAAACTCCCATAGTAACCGTCTTTCACTGAATGATTGGCCCTATTTTGTGTTATATTCGCCCCTTTAGTGCTAGATTTGCTTATAAGAAAACCCTTGATATGTCATCCCTAAGCTTTTATAATGAATGTATAAAGTTCAGCAAATTGGGCACTCGAGTGATGGTTGACCGGTCAGAAAAGAAAGGAGGAATAGTATGGCCGACTATAAAAAAGATGATAAAATAAACGACGTATCAGAATCATTCCCCATTACGGAAGATCGCTTAGATTATTATGTTGCTGATTCGAATTATCGAAAACAGGGTGACTTGCCAGACGATATGCTGCTCCTATATAAAACAGTAGACAACAAACAACCGATTAATTTAATGTTACTAAAAGGAGAACGATGGGTAAGCACCAGTGTGAATCAGTTACAACTATTTTCAAACTACACATCTGAAAGAGGCAATCACGATTACAAACGGCAACAACAGCTCGTTAAACATATTCACGGTACCTCTGGTTATAAAGCAGCTATTCTCACTACTAACAGTGCGCTTATGAACGTAAACGAAGGGTTGTATGTTCAGATCACACGACTAATTAGCTTTCAGGAGATTCGTGAAAAAGATAACAAGTACAGTCGCACTTCACTGACCTTTGAAGGGGGAACCGTGGTAATCATCAACCTGGGAATTGAGTACTTTACGACACGGTTTGACGCTGCACTGGAACAATTAGATAGCTATCGTTGCTCCTATGACATGTTAGCTAACTATGAGTACATTGGTCCTACCCAGAGAAGCTTGCTTCAAAAGCATCTCTTAGATACCATTAGCCCCCTTAGTCCCTTTATCCAAAGTCGCATCAAACAATTGAAAACGAAAAAAGACTTCAATCGCTATTCCCTTTCCTTTTACAATAAGGAAATGGTCAAAATAACCATTCAGCCTGCCATAACGAATGGTTTACTAACTAAAAGTGATTTTCCAGATATTAAGTTTTAGTAATGTTTTTTAAAACCCCTTAAGAGTCCGCTCTTTTTTTTCGTTGTATGTGTGAATGGTAAAAAGGGGGTGAGACATATGACGTGTCAAAAAAAGCTTCGAGTTCACTTTTTAGAACAAACCAACCGCAGGCAAAAGGTCGATGTTCCTGTTTTTTTAGATAATCTCTCAGGGGAGTTTTTGGAGAAACAATTAAATGAGTTAATTGCCATGGATGTCTTGTTGACTGGGAGGAAACGAAATCGTCAGACGAAACGATGCGATGGTGCCGAGTATATTATCGTGACCAAAAACGATGTTTTTAAGAATTAATTTGTTATTAAACGGGTGATATTCTCATCCATTTGTTGAGGATTTGATTTTTCAAGTGGCCAATACGCTGATGAATTTACCCTAACCTATCTCAAGAATACCAAGGAATTGGGAGACAGAGGTCAGGAAATCTCATGAAAGTAAATCCATCGATGAGTGACAGATTCACTCATTACGAACTTTATCATTTTTTAGCTCTAAAATCTCCTTCAGCATGTTAATAACAACACAGGCACACAATTAATACAGCTGGATGATTCACTCATTAGATCTGTGTTCTACTATCGGAAAAAACAACTAACCATGGTGTTATAAAATGAGGGATAAACTCATCCATTGGCTGCGGATATGTGCTTACAGTTCCACGGCATTAATCAACAAGTATTGGAAAACAGACGATTTTAATGCCACTTTAAATTTGAAAAGTCAGCCACGAATGAGGAAATCACTCATTGTGTTGCTTGTTCTTTTTAAGAGATGTATCAATCAAATCATCGTTATTAAACAGGTGATGGCTTCACTCTTGAGTTGAACTTTTCATTTTATAAGTAATTAAAATAACTGGGAATCAAAAAATGGACAGCAACCAACCTATCGAAAAATAGGATCAGCCAGAACTGACGACCGATTCACTCATCACAGGTCTTGTTTTAATAATGAGAAAAGAAACTACTTACTCGTTATTAAATGAGGATCTGTCTCACTCAGAAACTGTGGGTTGATATGGAAAAGTCAGTTAGATTAACCTGGGGAACCTTAGCCACTTATTGCCAAGGCTAAAAAAAGGAACCATGGATGAGCTATTCACTCATTCGCCCCCCTGTTATAACTAAAGGTTGCCACCTCAACCATCTCGTTATTAAATGAGAGGAACTATCACTCATGAGCATGCTTTACACCCAAGTAAATCCCACTGGATATCGATAGCTAACCGCTGATACCAAAGGGATAATCGCTCACCGCTGATTTTATTAAAAGATCTTTGAGTGACGATTCCATGCAGCTAACTGTTAGTTATCATTAAGAGCGTGAGCAACCAAATTATCTGTTATTATATGAGGGATGTTTTCACTCATGAATTGTGTGTTGTTGATTTTAGCCAAAGAATAAATTGTTGAGGTGTTGATTTAGACAGTTTTTAGACTAAAAACGAGAGGGAATGAACATTTACACGTTAAGGAAAGACAGACACTTTTAGTTATTAACTGTAGGGGACCTTTATGAATTGAGAATAACTATTACACCAGTCGAATACCACCAAATCATGGAGAGAAATCCCTTGATTTGGTGGTATTTTTTTTGAAACAGTTTGTATATGGGCTTCATCACGCAGCATTAGAGCCCTGCTCTAATGCTTTTTTGTGTAAATCAATCGCAAAAAGCCAGCTCAACGTTACGTTGAAACTGGCTTTATCCCTACTTATGCCCTAGTCTTTTAAACCCTCAGGCAACGACCTCCCCTTCATCACCTTCCAAGGCTTCCCTAACAATTTGTTCCCGCTGAGCCATTAAGATTGCGG
>NZ_CAUQJB010000064.1:0-6905 GCF_963518325.1 uncultured Vagococcus sp.
ACGATAACCGAACGACCAGAATAGTCAACCCGTTTACCCAGTAAGTTCTGACGGAAACGACCTTGTTTCCCTTTTAGCATGTGAGACAAAGATTTCAATGGACGGTTACCAGGTCCAGTAACTGGACGGCCACGACGACCATTATCAATCAAAGCATCGACTGCTTCTTGCAACATTCTCTTCTCGTTTTGAACGATGATATTTGGTGCCATTAAATCTAATAAACGTTTCAAACGGTTATTACGGTTAATCACACGGCGATATAAATCATTCAAATCAGATGTAGCAAAACGGCCACCTTCCAATTGAACCATCGGACGTAAATCTGGCGGGATTACGGGAATAACATCCATGACCATCCAGCCAGGCTCATTGCCTGAACTACGGAAAGCTTCAAGAATATCCAAACGACGAATCGCTCGGGTCCGTTTTTGACCTGATGCTGTTTTTAGTTCTTCTTTTAATTCAAGGACTTCTTTTTCTAAATCAACATCATCCAATAAACGTTTGACTGCTTCAGCACCCATGCCAGCTTGGAACCCTTGGCCATACTGCTCACGTTTATCACGGTATTCACGTTCTGTTAGCAATTGTTTTTTCTCAAGAGACGTATCTCCTGGTTCAATGACCACATAAGAAGCAAAGTAAATCACTTCTTCCAAGGCACGGGGACTCATATCAAGAATCAGACCCATCCGACTTGGAATGCCTTTGAAGTACCAGATATGTGAGACTGGTGCTGCTAATTCGATATGGGCCATCCGCTCACGACGTACTTTCGAACGTGTGACTTCAACTCCACAACGGTCACAGACAATCCCTTTATAACGAATTCGTTTGTACTTACCACAAGCACATTCCCAGTCTTTTGTAGGACCAAAAATTCGCTCACAGAAAAGCCCTTCACGTTCAGGTTTCAGTGTCCGGTAGTTAATTGTTTCCGGCTTTTTCACTTCACCATAAGACCAGCTTCTGATTTTTTCTGGAGAAGCTAAACCAATCTGCATGCTCTCGAATTTATTTACATCGATCAAAAGGTGTTCCCTCCATTCATATATTAAGTGCAAAAAAGTGATAGAAAGAATTAATGCAACCTTGGAGTGGGGCATTTAGTGTCAATGCCACCACTGGCTGGCTGAATTAGTTTAAGCTGATTCTGACAGCAATTGAAGGCCGCTGTCACAGCTTATTGACGTGCTCGATCTGGCTGCATTACTCCGTTCTGCTACGATCACATCAAATTCTAAGTGCTAAAGCACTAAGAATTGCCGTTATTCTTACGAATTTATTCGTTAGAGATAAGGGACAACGAAGTGAAGGCTAGCAATTTCTCTCATCCAGTTTAATCGAAAAAGCCGATTATACTGGACGATCGAGATATGCTCAATGCAAGTCGCCAGCTCTCACACTTATTCTTTCTCTGCGTTTTTTGCTGCTTGTTCTTGGGCGTATTTGGTCAAGGCGTCGACGGTAATTAAATCGTCTTCGTCATCATCCATATCGCGCAGTTCAATCTCTTGGTCGTCGATATCTAATACTTGCATATCAAGTCCTAATGATTGCAATTCTTTAACCAATACGCGGAATGATTCTGGTACGCCTGGTTTTGGAATTGGTTCACCTTTGACGATGGCTTCGTATGTTTTCACACGTCCGACCACGTCATCAGATTTGTACGTTAAGATTTCTTGTAGCGTGTAAGCTGCACCGTATGCTTCCAAGGCCCAAACTTCCATCTCCCCAAAACGTTGTCCACCAAATTGCGCTTTACCACCAAGTGGTTGTTGCGTAACCAGTGAGTAAGGTCCTGTTGAACGAGCATGAAGTTTATCATCAACCATGTGAGCTAGTTTCAGCATGTACATCACACCAACAGAAAGACGGTTATCAAATGGTTCACCTGTACGGCCATCGTAAAGAACCGTTTTAGCATCTGCTGCCATACCTGCTTCACGAACAGTTGACCAAACATCTTCTTCACTTGCACCATCAAAGACTGGTGTTGCCACATGAATCCCTAAGTAACGAGCGGCCATACCGATATGTAACTCAAGAACCTGACCAATGTTCATCCGTGATGGTACCCCTAATGGGTTCAGCATGATGTCAACTGGTGTACCGTCAGGCATAAATGGCATATCTTCTTCCGGCATAATCCGAGAGACAACCCCTTTATTACCATGACGTCCGGCCATTTTATCGCCTTCGTTGATCTTACGTTTTTGGACGATGTAAACACGAACTAACATGTTAACACCTGGTGATAATTCATCGCCAGCTTCACGCGTAAAGATCTTCACATCGTGAACAATCCCGCCGCCGCCATGAGGCACACGTAGAGAGGTGTCACGAACTTCACGAGCTTTTTCACCAAAGATGGCATGCAAAAGACGCTCTTCTGCTGATAATTCTGTTACCCCTTTAGGCGTGACCTTACCAACTAATAAATCGCCATCTTTCACTTCAGCACCGATACGGATAATACCCATTTCGTCTAAATCTTTCAGCGCATCTTCACCGACGTTAGGAATTTCACGCGTAATCTCTTCAGGTCCTAATTTAGTGTCACGAGCTTCTGACTCATACTCTTCAATATGAATTGAGGTATAGACATCATCTTTCACCAAACGACGGCTCATGATGATGGCATCCTCGTAGTTGTAACCTTCCCATGTCATAAAGGCAACTAAGACGTTTTGACCTAAAGCCATTTCGCCTTCTTCCATTGACGGGCCATCTGCTAAGACATCACCCTTGTCAACTTTTTCACCTAATGTCACGATTGGACGTTGGTTATAACACATACCAGCATTTGAACGACTGAATTTAGTCGCTGAATATTTATCTAAGGTACCATTGGAACGACGGACGCGGATTTCGCTTGAATCAACGTATTCCACGACACCATCATGCTTACAAACTAAAGCCGAACCTGAGTCATGGGCCGCTTTATACTCCATCCCAGTTCCCACAAGTGGTGAACGAGGCTGAACTAAAGGCACTGCCTGACGTTGCATGTTCGCACCCATCAAAGCACGGTTGGAGTCATCGTTTTCCAAGAAAGGAATACACGCAGTTGCCACCGCAACTACCTGTTTAGGCGATACATCCATGTAATCGACTTTATCAATGGAGACTTCTAAGTTTTCACTTTGGATACGAGCCATAACAATCTCTTCCGCAAAACTACCATCTTCATTAAGTAAAGAGTTAGCTTGGGCTACCATGTAGTGATCTTCCTCGTCAGCCGTTAAGTAATCGATATGTTCCGTTACTTTACCTGTTTTGCGGTCAACCCGACGATAAGGTGTTTCAATAAACCCATAAGGGTTAATTTTCGCATAACTAGACAAACTGTTAATCAAGCCGATATTCGGACCCTCAGGGGTTTCAATCGGACACATTCTGCCGTAATGTGAGTAATGCACGTCACGAACTTCATAGCCAGCACGGTCACGGGTCAAACCACCGGGCCCTAAAGCTGATAGACGACGTTTATGAGTTAACTCACCTAGAGGGTTCGTTTGGTCCATAAACTGTGACAATTGAGACGAACCAAAGAATTCTTTGATTGAGGCCACAACTGGACGAATGTTAATTAATTGTTGTGGTGTCAATGTTTCTGTGTCTTGAATCGACATTCTTTCACGAACCACACGTTCCATACGAGCTAACCCGATACGGAATTGGTTTTGCAATAATTCACCAACCGAACGAATACGACGGTTACCTAAGTGGTCAATGTCATCCACATTGCCGATGTCTTCTTGTAAGTTGAAGAAATAACTCATCTCTGCAATCACATCAGCAGGGATAATCGTTTTTTCAGACGGATCAATTTGACCATTGCCAATAACGTTAACAACACGCTCTGGATCTTTTGGTGAAAAGACCTTAACCGTTTGAATGGTCATTGGTTCTGTTACAACACCGTCTTCAGTTGGATAGAATGTTTCGTTGTTTAAGCCCGCATCCAAGTATGATTCCAATTTATCCATGACTTCGTGATTGATCACGGTGCCAGTTTCAAACAAGATTTCGCCTGTTTCTGGATCAACTAAGGTTTCAGCCAGGGTTTGGTTTAGTAAACGGGTTTTTAAGCTTAATTTTTTGTTGACTTTGTAACGACCAACGCTCGCAAGGTCGTAACGTTTTGGATCGAAGAAACGAGCATTCAGTAAGTTACGCGAACTGTCTGCTGTTTTAGGCTCTCCCGGGCGTAGACGCTCGTAAATATCTTTTAAGCCTTCCTCTGTACGAGAATCCGATGCATTTTTATGAATGTCTTTTTCTAACGTCAAACGTAAACTTTCATTATCGCCAAAGATTTCCAAAATCGTATCATCTGAACCGAAACCTAACGCACGGACCAAAACTGATAGTGGAATCTTACGAGTACGGTCAATCCGCACGTAAGAGATATCTTTTGCATCTGTTTCCATTTCTAACCATGCACCACGGTTAGGAATCACAGTCGTGCCAAAACTCACACGGCCATTTTTGTCCAATTTACTGTTGTAATAGACCCCAGGTGAACGAACTAATTGAGAAACAATAACCCGTTCCGCCCCATTGATAATAAATGTACCCATTTCCGTCATTAACGGGAAATCACCAAAGAATACTTCTTGAGCTTTGATCTCACCAGTTGTTTTGTTGTCTAGACGTAAGGTCACATGAATGGGAGCTGAATAGTTTGCGTCATGCGCACGAGCTTCTTCAACTGTATACTTCGGTTCCTTCAATTCATACCCGACAAACTCCAGTGATAACTTATCACTAAAATCTTTGATTGGAAGAATATCTTCAAACATTTCTTTTAGACCAACGTCTAAAAACCATTTGTAAGAATTTGTTTGAATTTCAATCAAATCTGGTAATTCTAATACTTCACTGATTCGTGCGAAACTTCTACGTTCGCGATGCTTTCCGTATTTGACTACGTGTCCAGCCAAGCTCTTCACCCCTCTGATTTTTCTCAAAACACCATCTTAATGACATCAATGTTACAAATATTAAAATTTGATAACAAAAATATTACATCAGCCTTTTTAGGCAAAAAAAAACCAAAAATAGAACATTCTCTTTTTTTTGAGCTTCTACTTTTGTTTTCCTATAAAAAAACGCCAAATGGACAATATTTCACCCGACATTTTCGTGATTTCAGATAGCTTTTGCAACTATCAATTATATAGCTTTAAACTTTTTTTGTCAAGGCTCTCCCGCCCGTTTTTCACTCATTTCAAAAAAAGAATCAAACTCTTTCTTATTATTTCTTTAGTTTGTAATATACACAGGCTTTTTTTGCCTTCTAGTTTGCACCATCACCCACTATCATTAAGAGTGATGCTAGACCTTATCAAACGAAACTAGAAAGCAACACCTTGAATCAGATTCACCCTCCACGCCAACAATATGGGAGAGTTAACTACCAGGTTGGCACTAACTTCCCAAAACTTATTCAAAACCTCTTGATAAACAAGTAGCTTATTAGGCTAAAATAGACAGTTGCTCTGGAGACAACTTGCTCAATAAAGGACATTGTTTGCTAACTTGTCTCTGCCCCAACACTATTTAATCTGGTCATTAATCAACTCTTCCTAGTTTAAACAATGATATGCACAAAATAATGATAATATGCAAAAACGAATTTTATCTTCAGATGACTGTCACATAAGGTTTTTCATATACTCCCTTTATTTGTATTCAACTTTTGCAGAGTTCCATGCACCATTAGGCCTTTTACAAAGATAGAAAACACGCTATTATATAGGTATCTTAAAAAAAGGCGGAAAATCTAATGAAACTTATTGATAATTGGAAAGATGGTACCCTTTATTGCGCAGTCGTCAACACTCACTACGGAAAATTTACGCGTGTCTTCTCATTCGATGCTCACTTAACGAGAGATGAATGTGTCGAGATCCTCAATAACTCACTACCTGACATCATTTCCATTGACTCTTTTGACGACTGGGGCCCAGTTCTAACATTAAAAACTAAGCAAGGACCCAGTTCTTGTTTTATTGAAGAAATTGAAACTCGTTACTCAATGATTTTGGAAAATACACCTAAGAATCAAGCCGAACTTCTGAGAGATCTAATATCTGAAATGGAAATCGCCTATGCTGATACAGTTTTTACAGATACCTTAGATAAACAAAACTCCGTCGAAGGAATACTTTATGAAAAACTCATAGCATCTAGAGATTCATCCTTGTGAGATTAAGGAAACTATTTCCCACTTCCTCTTATTAAAAGTCGATTAATTTTCGAACAAGTATACAAACTAAGGCGATAGACAATTTTCACCCTAGTTTGTATACATCTTACTAATGGATAAGTTTCAAACACCTCCTTGCATCTCCCGAAAAATTTCTAGATATTAAAATGACCGAAGTACGCTTCCACAATCTGCTTTCTCTTAATAAATCACATCCTAGAACCATAATAAAAGATCAAGTCATCAGTTGTTTTCATCACTATTGAGATTTAAACTAACCTTTTTTTATGTTCAACCCACCTTCTTTTAGATGCTCTAATAAGATAAGAGTATCAGCCGTCTTATAGCAACTGATCCCCTCCCTCGTAATTCAAAAAAAATAACTACTTGTATTTAAACAAAAGGTTCTAATCTCGTTTATAATTGACTATTAGAATTAAATTAACGAACAGCAACAGTCCATAACCTAATAACTGTGTCCCTATTTCTATTCGCTCACCAGCTTTAGGCAAGTCATTTTTAGTTTTAACAGTTCCTTTTTCTGATGCTTTACTTGAGTTAGTTGGCGGATAACCAGTAATCAGTTCCGGTACGGTTTCATTTGGTTCTGTTGTCGTACTTGGCTCCGTTGTCGTACTTGGCTCCGTTGTCGTACTTGGCTCCGTTGTCGTACTTGGCTCCG
>NZ_CAUQJB010000065.1:0-6492 GCF_963518325.1 uncultured Vagococcus sp.
GGTATTTTAATAATCAAGAGTTGACTGAGGAAGCGGATGAAGATGTGCGCTTTGCACAACGGATACTTGCTAGTTATAAAGACAATAAGGAGGTGCAAGTGATGATTGAAATGCAGAGGTTGAGAGACATAGCCACTCGTGATGAGGGAAGGTATGAAGGGAAGGAAGAAGGACGCGAAGAGGGAATTTTGGAAGGTCAAGAAGCTGTCGCAATCAATTTGCTGAAATTGGGAATGTCACCTGACCAGATAGAAAAAATGACAGTGTTAGGTCTGCCTAGGTTGCAAGAGCTAAGTCGGAAAATAAAAAATTAGTGTTTCCCTTGTTTCTGACATGTAACCAAGTAGTTTGCTGGGATTTAAGAGATCATTCGGGAGGTGCAAGTGATGATTGAAATGCAAAGGTTGAGAGACATAGCCACTCGTGATGAGGGACGGTATGAAGGGAAGGAAGAAGGCAAAGAGGAAGGCAAAACAGAAGAGCAAGAACGTATAGCTATCAGTATGCTCGATTCTGGAATGTCACTTGAGCAAGTAAAAAAATGGACAAATTTGGACTTGCAAAGGTTGCAAGAGCTAAGCCGGGAAATTGAATCCGCGAGTATGACTGATTAGGAGGCGTATTTTAATAGATAGATAAGTTTAGTGTCAAGCGGTTAATTTAGGGTGAAGAAGTGATTAGCTAACACCACAGTTCATAAATGGAACACATAAAAACAAACCATGTCATCCCTCTGTACTTGGAAAGAAGCTTAATTCTAGGGAGATGAACGGGTTTGTTTTTGATAGTTGAAGTGTCTGTTTGTAAACTCAGATATACCTTACTTACGTGGTGTCTTATACTTATGTCAGAATAATAGCAATTTACTTAACTTTTGAATGCAACTCAACTATGTTGAGCTGCGTTGGTGTAGCATACATAAATAAGGCCCCTCTCTATTTTTCGCATCATGTCAGGCGAAACATCAACGGGCTGGACGCGATATCTAGTTCTTTTGCTAAGTAGCTGGATAATCTAAATCACTCAACTCTTCCATTACCATCAAAAAAAGACGCTCGTCAAAATGAATGGTTCCCTTCCAACTGCAAATGTTAGGGTGATGTCCTTCTAGAACGATCATTAACAATCAACCTGAGGTTTAGCATTAAAGTCGAAGGGATACTGATTTTAAAGCACTGAGTCAATAAATGGTATTGACGCGCAAAGAATGATGACATAGTTATAGAAATACATGATAAGCTTTGGATGTTTGACAATCGACGTGGTTACTACGAAAGGCGAGAGCATCCTTTTGGTAACGAGTGGGATTAGCAACGAGCGCTAGAGTCATGTGAGGAGAGAATAATATGGCTATATTTGGTTACCAGAGAAAAGATCATCCATCAAAGGGTATTAAGCGAATCAATCACTTAATGAGTAAAACCTTGCAAGTTATTTTGGGAGGGACGATGGCTTACGGATTCGCTTATAATCCAGTGAGTGCGGTTACTGCAACGGATCTTTATTCCGAACTTGATTTTAAGGGAGAATTACTTGTGGGGAGTCAACTTCAAAATGACAAAGCAATTATTCGACCAGCCTACATGGGAAGTTGGGAAAGTATGAAAGTAGATGTCGTAGGTGAAGATGGTAAGGCATTTTTTTCGAAGTTAAATACGGTCAGAACGTATAAAAGGGGAGAGAGCATTTATTACAATAACGTTGGCTTTTATCAAATGAGGCAAACGGCATTAAAAATTACCTTTTTTGGCAGTCCCTATGAGTCCTTAAATGGGATTATGTTAAATAACGATGGTAGCTTAACGCAAGGAACTTCTGCTGTCGATAGTAGGGGCGCCTCTCTTCAATTGGTTTATAGCGACACAAAAGAACCAGTCGAAGGCGTTTATACTGAAATGCCAGTTGAGATATTTGCTTATGCCGGCTATAATGGCCCCAATAAGACATGGACGGAGGTTAAATTTAGTCAAGCTGGGTTGAAAAAAATCTATTTAAAAATACCGTCTCTAAAAGAAACATCCACACAGGTTAGTCTGGCAAATTGGAGTGATTCAAAGCAACCGTTTTTAGGCATTCGACCGAGCTCGCCCTATTTTTCAACGCATTTAACCTTGCAAAACTATATTGCTGTTTTTGATAATCAGTTTCCCCTTCAGCTAGGAGCGGAAATTGGTTTCGCTTATCGCCCTGATTATCATTATTTTCGAAGTGCAGTGGAATCACCACGGGTTCCCGATTATTCGGCACCTTTGATTGAAGGAAAAAAGAATCAAGATCAGTTTTCAGCTGATTTTGTTATTAACCAAAGTTTAATCGCAACGTACGATCAATTTTATCCAACTAACCTTACTATTATCTTAGAGGATGAAGGCACCATATTATCGAAAATCGATCCTAAAACGGTTAGTGTTCGAAACAGAGTCGGCAAGGATATTACAGATCAATGTGACATTATTAATTTAGCAGATAATGACCTTCGAATCAGGTTATCTAAACAATTGCTTAAGGAGCTAAAAGGTGAAGGCATCCAGATTTTTGTTTCCTATAAAGACTTAGATGTTGAAACAGTTGCCCCTTTTTATGTTGCAGAAAGTCAGTCCTATCAGTTGCCATTATCTGCCTATACGGTAAGAGAAAATCAAGGAGAGGTGGCAACGTCTAGTACATCGTCAGGTATCGCAGAAATTATTCCAAGCATTTACGCTGAACCAGTTCCACAATCGATTATTTTAGGCGGAAGTACCGCTGAATTGACGGCTCATGAGATGATCAAGGGGCAGCGTTCAACGATCCCAGATGACGACATCCTAGTAGAGGGGTTTGAAAAAGAGTTACTGTTTAATCAAGTAGGGGCGTCTGAAGCGAGGGTTGTCCTGGGAAGTCGTCGACAGCCGTTGTTGAAGCGGTCTATTACAGTGCCAGTTATAGTGAGAAACCAGCCAGTAGGGAATGACTATTTTGATGATCAAACATGGCTAATTGATGAAATTAATCGTCAATTGCACCCGAAAATCATCGGAAAAAATCTATATGAGTCGGATTTAAGAGCTATTTTGACGATCAGTGTTGGGGAAAATTCGCGGTACACCGGTCAGTTTATTCCTAAAAGAATCGACAGTCTACAAGGCTTAAAGGAATTATCATATACCGGAAATAGCATCAGTAAAGGGATCCCAGAAGAACTAGGAACGATTAAGAGTCTCGAAAAATTAGACTTAAGTCACAGCGAGTTAACGGGGACCATACCAGATAACTTAAAGAATTTAGAGGCGTTACAAAGCTTAAAATTAAATAACAATCATTTGGTAAACCAAGTTCCTAAACTTGATCAACAATCCTTAAGTATCTTAGATATTTCCTATAATGAATTAACCATTAATAGTCAAGAAGTTCCCTTATTTTTACAAGACAAAGGGTATAGCCAGACCTTTATTGGCGACAATCAGCCACTCACAATGACCGCGACAAACTACCTCGCTGTGGCTGCCAATCAAAGAACCATTAGGCCATTTGATAATCGTGATGGTGGTTATTTTGGTTTAGCAATTAAGAACAGTCTGAGTGAGGAGACGACTGACTTGTTGGACACCCACTCGTATTGTATTACAGATGAGCGAACAGGTGAGAGGCTGTATGAAGGGAAGTGGGATTCGTCCGTATCAATCCCTTATGATCTTAGGTCAGTTTATCGAGTAATCTTAGATGGTGCCGAAAAAAATCCTAATAACGTGGTTGTTATTAAAGCAGTATTACCAGAACTTAAATTAACCAGTATCCCTGAAAGAATGACTATGAAGTTGTCTATCGGCAATTTCGATAGACAGGCGATTAAACTTGACGGTGAGTTAACCATTTATGACAATCGATTAAAAGGAAATTGGCAATTAGGGATCAAAGCAACGGACCTCAAGTCTAAGGATCATACTCTGAGAGGCCAATTCTATTATGTAACAGCAGAGGGTCAGACAATTGAGTTATTATGGAATCAGAAAACGACCATTGAGAGTGGCGAAGCCAGTTTAGAAAATCCAACGACAGGAGTAGGGACTAGCTGGACTGAGAAACGAGGGTTGACATATCAACTTTCAGGTAACAATTTTCGTGGGAATTATAGTGGCGAGATTATGTGGAGTCTTGAAGATGTCCCAACTGTTGGGAAACCCGTAGGAACGCAGTAAAACTTTGAAGATAATCAAGTATATTTCTGTGGATAAGTAGCGATTGGCAGTGTTTTAAAGATCTAAATAAAGAAAATCTGATAATTTATGAGACAAATTATAGGCCAAAAGACTTCTATGAGTTGTAAATTTTGATAGATGACAAATAGAGCTAAACGATCAGTGTGTATCAAGGGGAGTTCTATTTGTCTTTTTTTAAGCCTCCAAAATAACGTCATGTTAACTAAAAAAAGGTCAGGAAAATTATTAAAGAAAGCAAGTTGGAAATGATGCGGTGACAGAGTCGGATAAGGTTGAATTCGATTGGAGAGAGTTGCGAGGTGTCCTATTGAACTAGTTTAAACCTCGATAAGCACGGGACATTCGTTCTCCAGAGCATGTAAAGAAAGGCTTAAAGAATGCCGAAAAGACTGGCTGTTTATTCTTATGGAGCTCAATTTGAAGAACCGCCTAATACTAATGGGTATTAAAAAAAGTTTTTATAAACGTTAAGGCTATTGAACCAGCGCGTCTTGTTCCTAAGTTTATTTCTTATGTTGAGGTTTCTAGGGTGAGCCATTTTCACTGATTGAAATAATGAGAAAAGCAGGATACTGAGGACTACTATCAAAAAGAGATAGTCGAGGTCTTATTAACACATACAAAGCCAATAAATCATTGAACCAACTATATTCCCACGTCTTACGCTTCAGTTCATGTTAAAACGTAGCTGGAATTAACTCATCTATCATGTTTTCCCACTATTTCTATGCTTATGACAGAGCGTAACCGTTCTTAATGTTGAGAAATTAAGACTCACTCTAGGAATGGACTTAGAGTTGGTGGATCACCAAGCTGTTACAATTGACAAATACGACTAACACTAAGTCCAGTTACTTGTTGGATCTGTTCTAAGGGAGCACCGATTAATTTTAAATTAATGGCAGCTTCTTCAAGACCTTCTTCACGTCCGATTTCTCTGCCTTTTTCAAACCCTCTATCTTCACGTTCTTCGAGTATTTTTTCAATAAATGGATTCATTTTTCCTACCTTCTTCGTTTTATTCTTACTAACTAAATGTACGACCGAGTTAATTCCGTCTTTTATTTAATAACTGAAACAACCATACTTAATACGAACCTTTATTTACTAAATAAGAGAGGGACCTCGATTGATTTTAGGATATTTTCGGCAAGCGTTTTCATTTCAAGCTTTTCATCATTGTGTTATAAAGGCAGTCCTAAACATCGTAAATAGGGCAGAATTAGCGTTAAATGGTTCGCTTAACTAGTAAAGGAGCCACCTGTAGCGTATCTCAAATTACCTCAGCGTCAGTTTGTTAGAAAACTATCGGTTGTCACACGTCATTTACCAACTATCAGTTTGACCATTGAACCATTTTTCTGATGGTTGCGTCTCAGACTGTGATTCGTACAGAGTTGGGATTTTTATGGCACCATTATAAACTGAAATGGATTAAATATCCAGAGTTCTTCTAACATTTTTTCAATTAGTTAGTCATATCGAAGCCTATGTGGTGACAGAGTCTGATCAGGTAGAATTCGATTGGGGGGAGCTGCGAGGTCATGAATTAGTTTAATGTCTTTTTGGACTTCTTTTTTAGATGTTTTAGTTTGAAGGGAATCGTTGGCCCTGTCGTACTGAGAAAGAAAATAGGAGAATGGGCATGATAAAAAAGAGAACGGTTGTAAGGAATTCAGATTTTGCTCCAGGGGATATCTTCAAGATGAACTCTAACCCTATTAAAGGTTACGAACAAAAGGAATATCGTCCTTTCCTCATTTTGTCTAAAATGTTACAAGAAGTGTCACTACATATGTTATTTGTGGCACCAATCATCAGTAAAACTAAGGAATATCCACTACATGTCCCTTTAGTCACGAAGCATTGTATTGTGACTTGAGCCGTTTTATGTGAGCACATTCGTACAATTGATGTCATGGCTTACGGCACTCGTTTTACAATCTTTGATGAAGCGACAGAGGCGTGCTTATCTGAGTGCAAGAAAGTTATTCATAGTTTTTAAGTGGGAAATTGGTGTAGTAGTTGCAAGAGGATAGAAGCACCGTTAACACTACCCATTCTCACAAATTAAATGCCTTCAAACACTCCTCAAGCCCCCAACCAAAATTATTTAATCCCCACCACCCCCCCAATTGGCACACTTCTTGCAATATAAAAGAGCCCTTCCAACAGCCAGAAATCAGCCATTAAAAGAACTCCTGTTTTCATGTTATTTAATAAAAAAAATATTGACAGCGTTTTCAAGGGGTTATACAATATAGGCGTTAAGATAAACCCAAAATGACAGATA
>NZ_CAUQJB010000066.1:0-5957 GCF_963518325.1 uncultured Vagococcus sp.
CTGCCAAGCCCCTTTACCATTGGGGCAGTGATGGCCGCTTATAATGAAAGTGAAGCGTGGTTGAATCGCTTAAAGGTTTATTTGGATGAGACTATTGACTGGGTCATGGCATTTTTAGCTAGAAAAATGCCCTTAGTCAAAACCTTTCGCCCAGAAGGGACCTATGTGGTGTGGCTGGACTTTCAAGGCTACGGCCTGACTCCAGATGAGATTCATCGGCGGATTTATCAGTATGCCGGGGTCTTGTTGGAGTGGGGCACTGTTTCGGATCCAGACAAAGGTCATTTATTTGAACGAGTCTGTCTGGCGGCTCCTCGATCACGGATTGAGACGGCCTTTGAGCGCTTGGCCATTGAATTTGACGAGGATTTTTAAGGCTGAAAGGAGTATAAAAATGAGTGAGGAACGGAAACAACTGACATTTTTTGATTTATTTACCTTGGGATTAGGTGGAGCCATTGGCTCTGGGATTTTTGTCTTATTAAGTGCGGGGATTGCGTATACAGGTCGTTCGATTGTGGTGGCGGTTTTAGGTGGGTGTCTGATTATGTTGTTGGCGTATTTTTATAATGTGTTGTTGAGCTCGATGTTTGTTTTTCGAGGCGGAGACTATGGTCAAAAGGCCTTTCTCTTTGGCCCCTACGCCACCGGGGTCAGTGCCATGTTCAGTATGATTGGGGGCTTTGGGATTGCTCTCTATGGCTTGGCTATGGTGGAGTATGCCGGGATTATCTTTCCGCTGATTTTACCTTATAAACGGTTGATCGGGGTGCTGGTAATCACCTTGTTTTTTGGGGCCACTACCAGAGGGGCTAAGTTTTTGTCGAAGATCAACAATGTTATGACGGTGATTTTATTGACGGCCATCGTGGCCTTTATCGCCTTTGGTTTGCCTCAAGTCAAGTCGGGATTTTTCACTGGAGAGGACTTTTTACTGAATGGGCCAGTGGGCTTGTTTTCAGCCATTGCCATTATGGGATGGGCTTGTCAAGGGACTACTATGGGGCCGATTTCTGTCAGTAGTTCCACCAAAAACCCTAAGCGGAATATCCCCTTGGCCATTTTGACCATAACGGTCTGTTTAGGGGCGATTTATGGCTTAATGTCCATGGTGGCTTCAGGGGTTCTGCCTTTAGGGGAACTGGAAGGGCAAAACTTGAGCTCGGTCTCCAGTCAGATCTTTCCCTCTTGGGTTCACATATTGTTTATTTTAGGCGGAGGGGTCTTTGCGATTGCCACCTCCTTAGTGACGGCCATTACCATGTTGGGTGAGCCGATTCAACAAATCGCCGAAGACGGTTGGCTGCCGAAAGTGTTCTTAAAGCGAACAGCCGGTGGCTTTCCGTGGGTCACCCGCTTGTTATTTTATTCCTTAGGGGTGGTGCCGATTATCTTGAATTTTTCCTTGGAGTCGATCGTCTCCTTGATCATGGTTCCCACCATGTTGTTGAACTGTTACTTAAATTTGAAGTGCATGGAGACGGTCAAAAGTCATCCCCGTCAGTGGCAAAAGAGCGTCCTGCACATGCCTAAGATTCTCTTGAATGGGGTGTGCCTGTTGGCCTGTGGCAGTAATCTCTTTGTGGCTTACTACCTGTTTATCGAGTTGGATGTTAAAACCATGGTGACGATTGTGGGGATTATTGGAATTTGTCTAGCCGGTGCCTTTATTCAGTTAAAACGGGGAGCGGTTAAACCCGCAATCTTAATGGCTCAGCGGGAACAAATTGTTAGGGAAGCCTTGGAAGGTGACGAAGGGGAGGTCGTTGCTTGAGGGTTTAAAAGACTAGGGCATAAGTGAAGACGAATATGGATTAGTTCAGACTAAACAGAGATGAAGTATGGAAGTAGAAGTGATTAAATAAAGGCATATCCTTTAAAGAATCGGGTTTAGTGTTACTCGATAAACACAAAAGCCGCAACTAACTTTATGTATTAAAGTTAGTTGCGGCTTTTTGACGGTCTATTGCTAACACATTCTATAGTTATTTAGGAATGAGATTGATGGTAGTGATTATCATAAGTATGTTTAGTCTACTTTGGAAAAATTGGAAATATCGTCATTTTTCATTGTTATTGTTTATTTTTATCGTGATTTCAATGATCACAGAAAATTTTATTAGTTCTTCCCACGGTGTATTAGCGTTTATGTTAGTTGGAATATTAGTTAATCAGAACCAAGAAAATGAACGGTAAGAGGGCTCAGCCCAGTAGACTATAGACAATAACTTGCACCATTTTATGTAGAGAGGAGTCCTTCGGGAAAAAAACGACGAGACTGGAGTTGCAATTCAATAATAATGGAATTGCCAATTTATAAGCAAATACCTAGGAGCAATCATGTAGATGAGAGTGCTCCTGGGTGTTTGCTTACAGCTCTTTAATGCGCTCGATACTGAGCCCTATTGCTTTTGAAATTGTTCTAGGGAATTCCCTTTTGTTTAAATTAAGAGCTACTTCTTCAATAGCTTCTTCCCGAGCCACGTTCTCTGTATATCCACGTAAGGCCTTTTCATATTAGTGATCGTTTTCGAACGCATCGTAATAAACGTATATTAAAACCAAAAAAATAAATAACATGACATATTTTTTTAGTTTGACCGATTGAATTTTGATAAGAGCTATTTATTTGAACGAGTCTGTCTGGCATCTCCTTGTTCACAGACTGAGACGGCCTTTGAACGGTTGGCCATTGAGTTTGACAAGGATGTTTAAAGCTGAAAAATGAAGCTAGTCATGGAACAAGGGTTCATTCCTGATGGGAGTCAATAATCATCGGAAAAGACAATGTGTTTTTGTGCCCAAGAAAAACACTAGACAGGGTGCGTTTAAACGAATCATTATCCACCAGAATGACATTCGCACCCATCTCCTTTATGATGGCATATCTTAGATCTGTTTTGACAGCGCTTGGTTGTCCACCAGTAAAAAGCTTTTGGACTTCTCTGGTGGAACTTTAGAGAGCCTTAAAGTTTCTAAGGATATCTTCTAAGATTAAAGCCTTCAGCGTTTATAGATTTCGTATACACATCCATCCTATTCCAATACGATCCAACTTTAGCCAAACCATCCACCTAACTAGGTAATAACTATGCTGACACACAAAAAAAGCGCGTCGGTAACAACCGATGCGGTAGTTTATTAGTATCTCCATAAGACCTCTTTTGAGAAGGGCATGACACTGTGATGAAGCTGAAATGTTTCACAGTAGTAATAATTAGCAGTGGGATTTGGTGGGAATGGGTCTTCAAATTATTTTTCATTGTAGGTGATGTAAACGCGGCGTTTACGTAAAAAAATATTTTTTTGTGATTTTATAACCTGTTAATTTGTATGTATCGTTGATGTTAAGCTCTTTTAAAGGTTTTTATAAATTGTGTTTCGTTATTAAACCCATGTCGTCTGGGCGTTTACGTCCCTTTTTGACTAGTGAAGATAGACAGATGATGTAAACAGTGAGGTTCCTTTTTTTAGAGTATGACTAATAATCATGACCATAAAAAATTGTTTCTGATCTGTTTACCTTCATCTGCTTTCTGATAACTTTTATTATGCAACAGTCCATTTGGCGGTTGACAGGATAAGCGCCTTAGCTATCCTGTCTGAAAATAGCAAAATTGTTCTTTTCGATGTAATGAGCATGTTTACAATAGGCGGAGGAGGATTGTGACAATTGTTTGGTGATTAATTGATCTAAACCAGGTAATGAATCCAAATGATCGGAGAATGACATCGGGTCAAGGGTATCAAGAAAATGTAAAATCGTCATTTTTTGCTCCTTACGGGAGTCATCGCTAATGGTTAAGATTAATTTTTTGGTTGTTTTCATCATTTCACCTCCCCCTGTGGGTTATGTTTGATTCCTACTTCTGTGTCTAAAACTTGTTTCATGAGCGTTCATTTTCTTTTCCAAGTCTGTGAAAGCTCGTTCCAGCAACACTTTATCGTTATCCATTAAACTATCGAAATAATAAAAGCCCAAATGACCTTCTTTAATCAATGGTTTGTAATGCTGAAAAAAATGATTGACGGTCTCCATGGCGTCAACAGAAAAGGTTTGCAGGCTATGTTTTTTTGTATCTAACAGACTGATCATAAAGGGTGTCAGATAGTTGTCCCGAGGGAATGCTTTTGGCTCGTTCATTTCAATCGGTAGGCAACTATTTGTATACGCTCGAAAAATCGTGATGTCACTTAAAATTTTCTTTTTTCCACACCTGTTTCCTATTGGAAAAGTCATGGAGGCACCAGAAGTTAATGTCAGAGTGGTTTGAGTTTTTTTGGTGATGACAGCCACCTCTGAATAATGACTCACATAAAGCAAGTTTAACCACATATTGCTAGCTATTTGGGAGAATAGCCCACGGTGAGAAAAATAAGGCAACATAATTCGGTTAGAATTCATCAAATACTTCATAATCTCTCGATCATTTGGACCATGTTTGGTGGTCTGATTCATGTAGCATGTCAAGATTTCGTCAGCAGTTACCTTCGTCTTAATCAAAAGCCCTGAATCATACAAAATAATGGTCAGCCATTTGCTTTTTGTGTCAGTGTAGGTGAATACCCCAACGATAGTGTCATTAATAACGGGGTACTCAACCGGAAGGGCCATCGCCCAAAATCCTGGTAAGGATGCTGGTGTGATGTCTTCCTTATGGAGATCAATCGTTGCTGATAGTGCGGTTGGTTCAGTATGTCTCATTTTATTACCTCCTAAAAGAAGAAAAATAATAAAAGTTATCACGGTATTTCTAGTATAAGGAGATCACATTCAGGTCGCAAATTGAAGATTTACTAAAAAGGACTTAAATTTACCTTTTTTTATCAAGATTTACCTCATTTTGAGGGATTCTTTGCAGTAAAGGGCTTAATTGCTACTAAAAAGTGGTAAATCTTACTCGAAAAGTGTCAATCTTCCGTAAAAAGTGTCAATCTTACTTTTTACATGGTTGTCAGATTTAGATAAGATTTAGACAAGACCTGCGCAGGTCAAGTTGAGTCGAGCAATAAGCAAATGGATGTGTCGCTACAGTCACCAAAGAAAGGATGAGGAAAATGGCTACAACTGCTTTTTTGCAACACACAGTCGAAGTTGGATATACGACAACGGGGCAAACGACGAAGCAAATGGTGCCACATTTAAAAGAAAATGTGTCGTCTGAGAAACTACTGTCCCTTGGGCAACTAATGGTTGAATTAGTGCCCGAAGGCGTCGCAGTAGAAGACTTAGTTACCATTAAACGTCTCCGTCACCAGTCAATTTAGAAAGGAGCCTTAATCATGAATACGACCATTAGTCAGAGATTACAGTTAGTGTTTTTTAACGCTGACGGTAGTCAAAGTACATTTACTCCTAAGTTTTATAAAGACGAATTATCAACCGATGCCGTCAAGTTAAAAGAGTGGATGGACAAGTTCAGTCAGTTAGAGCTTTTTCAACACAATGAAAAAGAAACGCCGCTTTACACAGAGAAAAAAGGCGCTCGTCTAATTGAAACAAAAGTCACCGAAATCTTTTAACGAAGTGCCAACATCAGCAGAATAAGAGTTGGAAACTAAATAACATCAGTATAAATTATACACTATTAGCGTCTAATAAACGTCAAAAAAATATTAGATAACAGCCTTAGTTTGTGCTTATTTATTTAGTTTCCTCTTGTTTTAAAGTTAAAATAACAGGAAAAAACTAATGACATTTATTGGATTAAACATAGCGGAGACCTTTACTTCGATGACCCTAACTTCTAAATGCTAAAGCATCAAGAGTAAGGGCAGTTCTTAGTGCTTCAGCACATAGAAATAATGAGAACGAAGCTAAAACAAATCAGAAATAACCAAAAGACTAAAAAGGAGGAGACAGATAATGACATTTATTGGATTAAACATAGCGGAGACCTTTAGTTCTTAGTGCTTCAGCACATAGAAATAATGAGAACGAAGCTAAAACAAATCAG
>NZ_CAUQJB010000067.1:0-3161 GCF_963518325.1 uncultured Vagococcus sp.
CTGGTTGATTGTCTGCTGCTGTTGAGAAGACTTGTGATTTACTTGTTGGAATAGTCGTATTACGGTCAATTAATTTCGTAAAGACAGATCCCATTGTTTCAATCCCTAATGATAATGGTGTGACATCTAGTAAGACAACGTCTTTCACATCTCCTGTAATAACACCACCTTGAATCGCAGCTCCCATTGCCACTACTTCGTCTGGGTTAACAGATTTATTAGCGTCTTTATTTGTTTCTCTTTGAACAGCTTCAACTACTGCAGGAATACGAGTTGAACCACCAACTAAAATCACTTCATCAATATCTGATTGAGATAAACCAGCATCTTTAAGGGCTTGACGAACAGGTCCTTTAGTACGTTCAACTAAATCAGAGGTTAATTCATCAAATTTAGCACGTGTTAAGTTTAATTCTAAGTGAAGCGGGCCCGCGTCGCCAGCTGTAATAAATGGTAAACTGATTTGAGTGCTTGTCACACCTGATAAATCTTTTTTCGCTTTTTCAGCGGCATCTTTCAAACGTTGAACAGCCATTTTATCTTTAGATAAATCAATGCCGTTCTCTTTTTTGAATTCTGCTACTAAATGGTCGATGATTTTGTTATCAAAGTCATCCCCACCTAAGTGGTTATCCCCAGCAGTTGATAATACATCAAAGACACCATCGCCTAATTCAAGGATTGATACGTCAAATGTACCACCACCAAGGTCAAATACTAATACTTTTTCTTCTTTATCTGTTTTGTCTAAACCATATGCAAGTGCTGCTGCAGTTGGTTCGTTAACAATTCGTTCTACTTCTAAACCAGCGATTTTACCAGCGTCTTTTGTTGCTTGACGTTGGGCATCGTTAAAGTAAGCAGGAACAGTAATAACCGCTTTTGTCACAGGTTCGCCTAAATAGTCTTCAGCAAAACCTTTCATGTATTGTAAGACCATTGCTGAGATTTCTTGAGGTGTATATGTTTTGCCTTCTGCCTCAACAGTGAAACCTGCTTCGCCCATATGACGTTTGATTGACGCAATTGTATGAGGATTTGTGACTGCTTGACGCTTAGCCACTTCACCGACTTGAATTTCACCATTTTTAAATGATACAACAGATGGTGTTGTGCGATTTCCCTCTGGATTTGGGATGATTTTTGCTTCTCCGCCTTCTAAGACTGCGACTGCAGAGTTTGTTGTTCCTAAGTCAATTCCGATAATTTTACTCATAGTTAATTTCTCCATTCATCTTTTAATTTTTTTTATTATTAGCGACTGCGGCAAAGCCGAGTCAACGAAGTGTTACTGGGCAACGATGACCATCGTTGGGCGCAAGACACGGTCTTGCAAGATATAACCTTTTTGTAAGACTTGGACGATTTGATCCACTTTTTGTCCCTCTTCAACTGGCATTGTTTGCACAGCCTGATGTAAGTTAGGGTCAAAGGTTTCGCCCATGGCAGGAATCTCTTCAATGCCTGCTGATTTCATTGCGTGTAAGACGCTTTCCATCACCATTTCAATACCTTTTTTCAAACTCTTACCTTGCTCATCTTCAACTTCGATGGCCAAAGCACGTTCCAAATTGTCGATTGCTGGTAATAACTCTTTACCTAAATCTTGTGAACGATACTTAGCTGAGCCTTCACGTTCTTTTTGGAATCTATTGCGCATATTGGCAATTTCTGCTTGTGCGCGCAAGAATTTGTCTTCCATCTCGCTTAATTGCTCTTGTAAGAGCTCTTCAGCACTTTTCTCAACTTCTTCTGTTTCCGATGATCCATTCAAAATCTCGTCAATCTTCGCTTGATCAACTTCTTCGATTTCTTCCGTTACATCTTGTTCTAATTCTTCTTTTTTTTCTGCCACGTCTCTGACTTCCTTTCTAACCTTAGAATGTTGATGATGAATCTAATGTGCGGTAGTAATCGGCCAACTCACTTGCTAGCTCATATCGAAACGCATCAATCAATCCAAACATTTTTGCATAGGACATATTCGTTGGTCCGAGCAAGGCAATGGTTCCTCTGCCATGGCCTGATACTTCATAAGAAGCAGATATCAAGCTCATGTTTGCAAGAAGCTCATTGTTTAGTTCATTACCAATTCGAATGCCAATTTCATCTTCCGGTGGTGCAATTAAGGAAGTAAGTTTGTCTGTATTATCCATTAATGAATACACAGACTTAAATTGGGATAAGTCCGTCAGTCCGTCGAAATTCAACAAATTCATCCGACCGCTAACGTAAACTCGCTCTTCGAAGGCATGTCCTAATATGGAATCGAAGAGGCCCATAATACCTTGTGGTGTGTGGAAATACTTTTGCAGGATCATGGGAATCTCTGTCCGCAGTTTATGATAAACTGTCAACAAGGGTTCACCAACTAACTTGTCATTGATGATTTTAATCATCTTTTCGATATCCTCACTGGACACATCCGTAGGAATGGTAAAGACCTTACTTTCCACATTTCCTTTATCCGTCACAATAATCGCAATTAATTGATGACTGTTTAAAGGCACAATTCGGAAACCGGTCAACCGCCTTTCCTTCACTTCTGGTCCTAAGGAGAATGCCGTATAACTCGTCAACTCCGACAAGATGTCCGCCGATTGTTTGATAATATCATTAATCGCATTGAACTCTTGCCCAAAGGCCTGCTTGATCGTCGATAATTCAGTGTGACTAACTTCGTCCGGTTGCAGCAAATTATCCACATAATAACGATACCCTTTAATAGCAGGTACCCGCCCCGACGAGGAATGGGTTTTTTCAATTAATCCCTGGTCCTCTAGAGCACTCATATCATTGCGAATAGTTGCCGAGCTGGCATTAATCCCAGCATTCATCAACGTTTTAGATCCAACAGGTGCACCACTGGAGGTGTAGACTTGGATGATCAAACGCAAAATATTCACTTGTCGTTCACTTAGCATCCTCATCACCTCTTTAATTTTTTAGCACTCAATAAACTTAAGTGCTAACTACAATTAATAATATACCAAGTCTCACAACTTTTGTCAACTAAAAACCATTATTTTTTAGCACTCGATACACTCGAGTGCTAATTCGGATAAAAACACATGTATTCCATGCAAAAAAAACAACCTGACATCAATGAAGCTGCTGAAAAACGAAGATATTCCTATCGTTTTCTTCTTTAGAGATAAAAT
>NZ_CAUQJB010000068.1:0-2890 GCF_963518325.1 uncultured Vagococcus sp.
AAGCGACCAATGCTATCTATGCCGAAAAAGGGCAGCTGATGATTCATCTTGGAAATGTCCCGGATAAGTATCATAAGATCCAAGTTCCCATCTGGTCTGACCAAAATGGCCAAGATGACCTGACTTGGTATCCTGTGGAACGCAGTGACAAGGGATTTGACCTACAAGTGCCATTGACCAACCATTCTGATCAAGCCGGACTTTATCATGTTCATGTCTATGGGGTGGAGGCAAATGAACAGTTAACCGGTCTTTACCCTCTCACGACCAGCGTCCAGCAAAAAGACCTGGCTTCTTCCCAACCCAAGATCACGATCACACCCATCTCCTCACAAGAATTTGAGGTAGACCTAAAGTTGTTCGAAGACGTTGACGAGATTGTCTTCCCCATCTGGTCTGAAGAAAATGGGCAGGATGATCTGGTCTGGTATCCCGCAAAGAAGATCGCACCTGGACATTTCCAACTGCGCTTTCAGGCTCAAAAACACAAGGGAAGTGGGCTATTTCATCTCCACGTCTATCAGAAAAAGAAGGGGCAACTACAAGGACTATTCCCCACTACCTTTCAAGTGGAAAAGGCAAAGCCAAAGCTCACGCCACTCGCGACACATCCGGGAAACACCTACCCCATTGGTGAGTGCACCTGGGGAGCCAAAGAATTAGCCCCTTGGGCCCACAACTGGTGGGGAAACGGTGGCATGTGGGCAGCTAGTGCACGCACTGCGGGATTCCGGACAGGAGACATCCCAGAGGTCGGTGCCATCGCCTGTTGGGACAATGGGGGATATGGTCATGTCGCCTTGGTTACGGATGTCGAACATGACCAAAAAATTCAGATCCAAGAGGCTAATTACAACGGCCATCGCTATATCGACAACTTCCGTGGTTGGTTCGATCCGACCAATCCCGTCTGGGGAACGGTTACCTATATCTATCCCGATTAAGGTCTTCATGACAACCAGAAAAGGCACCCATCCATTGATGAGTGCCTGTTTTGATTAATGACGGAAATGTCTTACTCCTGTGAAGACCATAGCCATTCCGTATTTATCAGCTGCTTCGATAGATTCTTGGTTGCTCATTAACCAGTTATATCAGAAAGGTTAAAAAGTAGCTCTCATTTAATTGTTTTTCATTTCGCGTATTTTTCTAGATGTGTTTGAATTTTTGGCATGATGAGATGTATGATTTTAAGATTCGTAAAAGCTATTACCATGGCCAATAAAAGATAGACAACGACTGATAACAAAGAACTGTCAGAAGGCCAATAGTGGGAAATAATCATTAGAACCATTGGCAATTCTAGGGTTACCGTGACGACTCCAGGAACATAGCCCCTAAATTGCAGGCACATGATATAATGGATTATGAAATGAGCTGTATAAGCTATTACAAAAGATAAATAGAGTAAACTGTTGTGAGTTATTTGGCAGAATCCAGAAATAAACACCAGGATGATAAATTCTTCGAACACACCTACTGCAAAAGCGGAACCTTGCGTAACGGAACCAAAGAACGGTTTCTTAAATGTTTCTAACTTTTGATGATGCCGTGTTTTCCACAAGGGCATAAAAATTATTTCTTCAAAATCATGTAAAATAAATAAAATAGGCAGCATCCAAACATTAAAAAGAATGCTCATATCTTTACCTCCTTAATAACAACTAACAATTGTACAATGTTAAGAATAAATGATCATCATATATCACGCGCAACACTTTTAGTATAAAGATAAACTGTTACAAAAACAAGAGGTTAAGAGAAATTGGCACAGTTTGACCAATAGTGTGACAGGAAAGGAAAAATACCATGGAATATCAAACGCGACAATGGCTGGAGGAAGCCTTGTTCGATTTATTAGCAACTAAGAAGTCTCTCCAAAATATCAGCATTGCTGAACTCAGCGAGCATGCTCAGATTGCTAGACGAACATTTTATCGTTATTACCATTCAAAAGAGGAAGTTCTTACGAACTATTTAGACCGCTTAATTCAATACTATATTATCGAACTTCAAACAGCAAAACTGACTAATTTTGAAGATTTAGTGAACCTTTTCTTTCAATATTGGAGCCAGTACACTGAGCCATTAAAAATTTTGCAAAACGCAAACTTACTCGTGCTTATCTTGCAAAGGTCTTATGATAAGCTTCCTGCTACTTATACCACTGTCATGGCACCTTGGCACATCACAAATAGTGATCAAAGACAAATCAACTATGATATTAGATTCATTACCGGCGGTCTCTACAATATTTTTGATGAATGGTTAAAAGGAGATTATAAAGCCATGCCTGTTAACGAGCTAGTCACAACAACCTTAAACACCATAAAACGTATAAAAAATAGTTAAGTGAGAAACTGAGTTTTTCGAGATTCGTCATGAACAGCTCTAACAAATCATTTTAATAATTTCTAACACTAAAATGCTTGTTGTTTTAGACATACAAAAAGAGAAGACAACTTACGTCTTCTCTCGTTGTTAGCGATAAATCATTTATCACAGTTGATAATGAGCTAATTTTTAAATACCCATCAATGTCTAAAATGTCTCACGCCTGTGAAGACCATAGTCAAGCCATATTTGTCAGCAGCTTCGATGGACTCTTGGTCACGGACTGATCCACCCGGCTGGATGATCGCTTTAATCCCTGCTTTGGCGATTTCTTCCACATTATCTGCAAATGGGAAGAAGGCATCGGAAGCCAGAACAGCGCCGTCAAGACGGTCTTTAGCTTGGTCAATAGCAATACGAACTGAAGCCACACGGTTTGTTTGACCAGGGCCAACACCAAGTGTCATGTGGTCGTTGGTCACGATGATCCCATTTGATTTCACGTACTTGATAGCTTTCCAAGCAAACTCAAGAGCTGTCGCTTCTGTCTCAGTTG
>NZ_CAUQJB010000069.1:0-2566 GCF_963518325.1 uncultured Vagococcus sp.
AAGCTGTTGAAGGAGCTATCAAGGGCGTGAAGAATATCCTTCACAAAGACGATAACTAATTTTTAACATTCTGGAATCACTCTATTTTCTACCGTCACGTTTGACTGTGGAAGATAGGGTGTTTTTTTCATTCATCTTGGGTATAGAAAAAAGAGGCTGGGACAAAAGTCCTAGCCTCTCAATTGTCTTTGGATTGTCGAGCAAGACGCAGTGGTTGAGTGGGCTCTACTACGCTGATTTCATCAGCTTTTACAGCCCTACTCAACTGTGCGGAGGTGGGACGACGAAATCGAATTCTAACGAATTAACGATTTCTGTCCCACTCTCTTATAACGATTGTCTTTCTTTTAAAGAAAGGTTTACTAAATGGTGCTGCTTTACGAGCTTTTCAGTTTTTTATGTGATCGCTTTATCTTGAAACAGAATAAATTTTGATTGACTCATCCCTTTCAACATCGTCACCTCCATTTTCAACACCATTCATATAAATCCACGCTATTTAAAGTATCGTTTTGTTTTTCTTAATTGTGCAATATTGATATAGAGATGGATTAGAGCCGTTATAAGGACACCAACTAACTGCACTTCACCAAGAATGATGGATAAGGCAAATAAGATGATATAGACCGATGGTAAGATTAGCTGATTGAGTTTGAACAAGATTAAATAAGCCTCTGCCATTTCCGCCTGTTTTTCTCCCTCATCATACGTTTCTAGATAGTCTAATACCTCTTTTGGTGTGGCTAAAATAGGGATCTGGTAATTACGAATTTTGCTCGTTGTTTTGACGCAGAAACTTCCAACAAGAATGGTTAATACCGCTAAGAGAAAAACTGATAACGGAAGATCATGACTAGGTAACACGGTAACCAAACTGAAAAACATACTAACTTGCAAAACATTGTAAGCAACTGTCCCATAATCTAAAGAGCGATACATCTTGATATAAGCCAGCTCATTTAATTCATCATCTTCTTCTGCTAGGTAGCTATCATAAGCTTTCCTACTATTCATAATAAAATAAAGAGCTACTATGGTCGATAGTATTCCCAGACAGAAAAAGAAGGTCGTCAAAACAAACTGTACTTGCTCTTGAGAAATGTTTAAATGAAGATTTGTGAAGGCAACACCAAACATTCCGATTAAACCACCCAAGAATAAACTTCCTAACAATAGTAATAAATGTTTCTTTTTCATTTCCCATCTTCTTTCTAAAATAAACTAAGTAGCCCTTGAACCAGAGCATGACCAAATCCAAAGGTAGCTGTTAACACTTGATCACCAAAGCTATTCAGGAGAATGGCAACTAGATAGAAAAATAGGATCTTGTACCCTGATTTTTTGATGACCTCTTCAAGAGATCCACTCCCCATCCATCCAGCTAAAAGAGCATAGCTTATCACGGTGAGAAGACTAATTTCTATCGAAGATAGAAAAAGCAAACAAGCCAGTGCACGAATCATCAGAGGGTCTACCTTGAAATAATTAGCGATACCCGCACAAACCCCTGCAATTTCTTTGTGTTCGGTATCCACTTGAAATTCTGCCAAAAACTCTTTCATAATCTTACTCCTTTTATACTCTTTCTTTTACTTTCTTTTCCACCCGCTCAAAGACGAAACTAAAAATCAAGCTAGTCCAGAAAAAATAGTTACTGTCTAAAATGTGAATCCATCCCAGCAAGGTCCCGATCATCATCGAAACATTTGCTACAAAGGCAATGATACAAAGATAATACATTACTCTATATTTGTTCATGATTCTTCCTCCTCTAAGCGAAATACCGACTCTACTGGCTCATGAAATATCTGAGAGATTTTCAAGGCGATAATAATAGAGGGGGTATACTCATCACGCTCTAGCAAACTAACGGTCTGCCTCGATATACCTGCTAGCTTTGCAAGCTCGGTTTGGTTTAAACCATCACGAGCGCGAAGCTCTTTTAAACGATTTTTTAGCTTCATATTTACCATTGTCATCAAACTCAACCACTTGGCTTAGATAACCTAAAAACAGTAGAATTTGATATTTCCTCCTTTGCCATTAAATAAGATAGTATTACCGATACCCACATAGTTTCTCCCTATCTAAGGTCTTCTTTCTTTAACTTAATTACATTGTAACACATCTTTTTATTTTTGACAACGATATTAGTCAAAAATATCATTATTTTTGTCATTTTTTAAATAATAGCGATCAAAATTATTATTCTGAATAAGGATTGATTTAATATTTTTCTAAATAGAGGTGAAATGGATACTTAAAATCAAAAAATAACGGGATAAATTTTAGTTTTTTAGACAAAAAAAGACAGGCAAGAGAAAATTCTTGAATGTCTGTATAGATTGATAGTATCTTGTTGATTAAGGTTTATAGGCAACTGACTTTGTCAGGTTGCAGCCGTATTTGTAAGTAGTGTCATTTTTTTGAATGGACGTAGGACTCTAACATTTCGAAGTCCATTTTTGCTTATATGGTAACATACTGGACCATCTATCGAACAGATAGATAGAGTTGGGCCAATTAAAATTTTCTTATGCCGGTATCTCTACTTTTTTAAATGTAT